>JAFTIK010000017.1 GCA_017456945.1 Clostridia bacterium | reverse complement strand
GGTTTATTACCGCCCGTAACGAATGTAGAGCCAAAGAAGAAAGACATTATTGCCAAAGCAAAAGATATCAAACAAGTTTGATAGGTAAATATTATACCCTTTGCCTTTTTTACTTTGTTAAACAAATATAGCATTATGGGAACGGGTGCAAACGCGCAAGTATTTAAAATAGCCATTTCCGTACCACTCATACCCATACCGCCAAGAATCATTGCGTTCATAGAAACCAAGAACATCTGAAGACCGAAGAAGGTACAGCAGTTTACAAGTTGCCAACGCATAAAAATCTTGTTTTTAAAAGTTAGTTTTATACTTTCTTTAAAGGTTACCCTTTCAGGCAAAAGCCCGTCGTTTTCGGGATAACCGTACTTTTCGCCTTCTTTAATCATAAATAGGGGTATTGCCATAGTTAACATTAACGGCATACATAAAAAGACGAATTTATCAATATTCAGTTTCATTACTTCTAAAAGCAAAGGAACTAAAGCGTAAACGATACAGTAAGAAATAGTATCGAAAAATGATTTATAGCCCGAAACCCTTAGTCTTTGCGGTTCATCCACACAAGTGGTAGATAAAGAGCCGTAAAAAGAAATTAAACACATTGTGTAGGTGGTAAAAAACACCAAAGCCCACACGGTTATCCAAATGGTGTTTGCAAGTTGATTTTCTGCGCCGAATACGGGAAACCAACAAAAGAAAAAGGATATTATCATGGGAATAAGGCACACGAGTATTGCAGGTCTGCGTCTGCCCCATTTTGTAGAAAGTGTGTCTGTTACGTGAGCCAAAGGTACGTCTATAATACCGTTGAACGCCTTTGCTATTGCGTACAGTATGGGGAAAAGAGCGGGAAGTATATAACACGTTCCGCTCATTATTGCTTGATAACTTCCTTCGGGTAAAGCGGCGGGGTTAATGGCATCCGTAAAGTACGCGCCCATAAGCACCATTAAAAAATTAGGTCCAAACCCCGAAAAAGCAAATACAAATTCCTTCCATTTTTTATTTAACGATTTTATCATCAGTACATCTCCTTTTCACTCTCTTAAAAGACTATACGTTGCTAACGTATGCGCAAAATTCGCGCACCGTAGTTTTGTTGGCTTGTTGTAAGGCGATAACGTCTACGTCAAATCTTTCTTTAATAAGTTCTATAAGCGCAAAATATTCCAAACTACTTCCACCAAAATCCAAGAAAAAGTCACCGTCTAAAGTGATTTCACTTTCTTCCTTTTGCAGTACTTCAGCAAAACAAGAACGTATCTCTTTTTCTAATGAAGAAAAAAGCTCTTGCGAATATTCCTCTATTTTAGCAGGATTTATAACGGTAAACTCTCCATTTTGTAAACGTTTTGCAATCTTCTTTCGGCTAACCTTAAAATCGTCGTCTGAAATAAGTTTATCGGTGGTTATTATTACCTTTTTAACTTCGTCGTGAACGCGGGCGCTTTGCAAAGAAGAAAGCGCGTCTGAATAAATACTTTTAAGCGTTTCTGGCGAAAAACATCCCCTTGCGCTTATTATAAGGGTGGGTTCGCCCTGCTCACCTGCAAACAGACAAATTTCGTCTGCGTGCTTTATCTTTAAAGAACGCTCTATTATTTCGGGATTGACGTTTTCGCCGTTAGAACACACTATTAAATCGTCCGCACGGCCGTTAACGTAATATCTTCCCTTTTTTTCTTGCGCTAAATCGCGCGTTGCAAACCATTTTGTATAATCGGTTACACTTTCGGTATTGCCAGAAATTATTCTGCACGCCATAGTTTTACCGCGCACCAACAGTTCGCCGTTTGAAGAAAGAGAATATTCAGTATTTTTAAAAGGCACACCAACCGAGCCTTTATTTCTTATCCGCTTTTTCATTGACGTTTCTACCGAAGCGATACCTATTTCGGTCATTCCGTAGCCGTTCGCCATATGATAGCCTATGCCGTTAAAAAATCTTAAAACGTCTTCGCTTATTCCGCTACCGCCCGATATTAAAAAGCAAATGCTTTCGCCAAAGATATTGTCGCGTATTTCTTTAAAGGCAAATTTGCTGATAATATTGCCAAGAATTTCGCACTTACAAGTAAGCGATAACGCTTTTTTAAAGTTTTTAAGCGTTTTTTCACCGCGAACGCGAATTTTTCTTACTGCTTCTTTATATATGACTTCCCACACCAGCGGAACTGCAAAAATATGCGTTACCTTGTGTTTTCTTACGGTATTTAGCAAAGTTTGTGGATACATATCCTTTAAAAAAACAAAGGTTCTCGAGAAAAAGCCAAACCATAAATACACGGCTATAAAGCCAAAAACGTGATAAAAAGGTAGCAAAGTTAAAAGTTTTAATTGCCCTTTGTAATGTTTTTTTATCCCGCTACAATTCTTTATGATCTCTTGACTATCGCATAACTGATAGTAAAAATTTTCCGCCGTATAACTACACAGTTTAACTTTTTCGGAAGTGCCTGAAGACATAAAATACACTTCCTTTCCCCATTCTTCTTGTAAACTATCTCTTTCAATAGTTAAATCGTCGTAAATTTCTTTTAAGAATATAGTTTGAACGGAAAATTGCTTATCTTCTGAAATTATCGCTTTAACGCCATAATCGTTTACGGTGTTTATTAAAACTTCTTCACCCGTGTGCGAATTTAAAAGCAATGGATTATAACCACATGCCAAAATCGCCCAAAAAATTTGCAACCATTCTAAACGGTTGTTTGAATATAACCCTACAAAAGCGCCTTTTTCTATCCCGCGAAGTTTTTTTCTTAGCACAGTTATTACGCGCAAAATCATATCGTAGCATTCGCCGTAGGTCACTTTTTTAATACGATAACCGTCTGAACTTTCCGCCATTACGTTTTCCCTTTCTGAAAACATATACAAAAAAAGATTTTTAAAATTCTTTTCTTCTTTAGAAAAACGATTAATTTTATCGGCTATATATTCGTTTATACTATTAAATCTAGCAATATTATTAAGTCTCACTTAAACGTCCTTTAGGCGAAAAACTCGCGCATAATATATTAATATATATTTTATCATAAAATATATTCCTTTGCAAGAATACAGCAATATTTTGCAAAAAAATAGAGTTTAAGCATAAAATATTCACTTTTTTGGCGATTTTTACAGAAAAAACTCATCTTCTTACAATAAAACCGCTCAAATTTTAATTATTCAAATAATTAAAAAAGTATGACTTAACGCAAAGCGCTTCAATCATCCTTTTTTCGTTTAACTACGTATTCTTTTAATATATCTTCTTCGTCGGGTTAAAAATTACTTTTTGCTGTATTTTTTTAAGTTCCTTTTTGATAAAAAGTTTCTTACGTCCTCTATTTATTTACAGCATCCTTTAATGCCTTGCCAGCCTTGAATACGGGAGCCTTGGAAGCAGCAATCTTAACTACTTCTTCAGGATTTCTAGGATTTCTGCCTTCTCTTTCTTTTCTTGCCTTTACTTCAAAAGTACCGAAACCAATCACCTGTACCTTATCACCAGCTGCTAAAGTTTCTTCAATAGTCGCTACGAATGCGTTCAGTGCCGCTTCTGCGTTCTTCTTGGTTAATCCAGCCTTTTCTGCTACTGCAGTTACCAGTTCTGCCTTGTTCATAACTTGTCCTCCTATATTTCGTTCAGTTCTAAATATAACGCATTTAGTATATAACCTCTCATATTGAATATGCAATCCTTTTTTCGAAGCTCAGGAAGGTTTATGGCAGGATTTCCATTTCATCAATTTCAGATATGAACTTT
>JAFTIK010000016.1 GCA_017456945.1 Clostridia bacterium | reverse complement strand
GCAAGGTTAGTTTCGCCCCACATTCTAGCAGAGCCGTCGTCGTAAACCGCCCTACGGCACATACCCACGGGCGCTCTACCGAACGCGCATTGATAGTAACCTTCAGTTCTGTTTTCCCAAGCCTTAAGCACGGCTTCAGCAATCTTATCCGCAAGGAAATAAAGCGCTTCTTCTGGGTCCATAAACTTTTCGCCACTCACCTTGGAAAGATATTCCATATCCTTAGGAAGTGATTTTCTTAAATAGTTTTCTTGTATAACGTAAGACAAAGTTCTTTGTTGTTTATAAGTGTAAGAAGTGTGCGTGTGGATTGCGCTTAAAATAACCTTATCCGTAGAAATAGGCAGTTTGCCCTGCAATCTTTCTTTAACCATTCTGTTAAGGTTTTGAGCAACGCCACCCAAGTCGCAAGACGCGATAATCATTTGATCGTCGCCACTCTCTACGGCAAAAGCCGTAACGGTTAATGGGCTTTCCACCACGTCTGACACCCTTTCGTAAAACTGACCTGCAAGGCTGATTTTCTGTTTTGGGGTAATATCCACTTCAGACCAGCCGATTTTAATTTTAGCCATGATTATTCTCCTTAATTATTTTTTTATCGTTCATACCATATTTTCTATTGAAACTTTTTCGTATGATAACGTCTATTATTATAGTTGCGCCTATCAACGCTACTACGAGCCCCGTAATAGCCCAGTAATTTGCCGCCCAACCGGCATTATCGATAATTGCCCCGCTAATCGTGGGCGCAACGCCTGCCGCAAGCGACGCCAAGGCGTTGGATATAGCGCTATACGAGCCGGAATTTATTATCTTTCTCATTCTAAACGACATAACGCTTAAAACTACTGATTTTACACCGTTTGCTATAACTATAAAAGCAATTGAAAGGGCAAGCGCCAAATACATATTCACGTCGTAGAAGAAGGCTAGCAATATCGGGAAAGGCAACAACGCCAAAAGCATATATAGCCCTTCTCTTATAAAATCTCTATCCCTATCGCAAAGGGTAATAGCAATTGTAGGTCCTATCGCAATTGCCGCGGGCGCTAGCATGGAAACGTAAATGGAAATATCGTCTGGCACGCCGTGCACGTCCACTAGTAAAGACGTGATATAGTTCATTACCATATAAAATAGACTGGTAATAAAGAAAGACATTACCATATCTACCACGTAGAACAATGCTACTTTCTTTTTTGTTTCCAAAGTGAACAAAGGCTTATCTTCAAAATCGCTCGTTCTAGCGTTAACCTTGTCCCACTTTATCATGCTATCGAGTTTTTCGTTTATTCTTTTGTATCTAGTTGCTATAGAAACGATTATTGCGAACACTATGACTGCAACGAGAAACAAACCGCCTAGCAAGAAGTAAGGCAAACGCCAAAGGTCATTGCCGACGCAAACCCCGCAAAGCCCGTAGGAAACTAGCGTTCCCACAGCGTAGCCGACGTTCATTATTTTATTTGCAGGCGATAACAGTTTGGTTGGCAAGTTTTCGGTAAGCATATAAGTACAACCGCAATATATACCTGCTTGGAAAGCCCCCGTAAGCCCGAAGAATATCCACATTACGTAAATATTTTCGGCAACGCCCATTAAAATCATAGATAACGCGGCGAAAGGGATACTGTAAATCATATATTTACGAACGTTAATCCGTTTCATTATGAAAAACAACCCCACTTGCACAAGTCCGTAAGTTACGAAATAAAAGGTATTCGTCATACTAACGAGCGAGTAATCGGCAATCTTCCACAACTCTTTTATATACTTACTTTCGGCGGCGAAAACGCCTTTTGCAGCCATACTCGTAGTGTACATAAAAAAGCAAGCAAAGATAAGCAGTTTACCAACCGTCATACGGTTCTTTTCAATATTATTTCTGTTAACACTATGATGCTCGTGATGATGAGCAAAACGAAATAGTTCCATAATTAATTTTATCGTCCGTTAATTCTTGTAATCTAAAGTAATAGTTCCGTCTTGGTTATATATAACGTTATCCTTGTCCATATTAAGCGAGTTTTTATGCGCTAAATATTCATCAACCGAATTAAACACGGGCTTAAACTTAGCAATGATTTCCTTTGCTTTTTCCGCGCCGTTCTTAAGCAACTCGCAAAGCAAACCAACTTCTGCTTTTGCGCCGTTTACACAAGCGTTATAAGGGTCTTCAACGTAATAATTTATTCCATGACTAGACCCTATCGCGCCGTTCGTATACATATGTATAGATGGAACGAGCGTGCTTAAATCGCCCATATCCGTAGAAGACGCCGCCCAAGTGTCGTTGTAAACGTAACCGTCTTTACCAACGATATCTTCAAAGACTTTTAAGGCTACTTCACGAAGATTAGCGTCTTCGTGAAGCGGTTCGCTACCCGCAAGGTCTTCTATATGCGCCTTAGCCCCTATTGCCGCGCAGGACGCCGATATAGCGCGATTAACCGCTTGCGTTGCGTTCTTCATTGCTATAGAATTTGAAGCGCGAACGTAACTTTCAATCGTAACTTCGTCGGGAACGGCGTTAACCGCATCACCACCCTTGGTAATAATAGAGTGAACGCGAACGTAATCCTTTTCCACGAAAGTTTCTCTTAAAGAGTTTATCGAAAGTAATGCTAAGTTAGCAGCGTTAAGCGCGTTTATACCCTCGTGCGGACGAGCGCCTGCATGCGACGATTTTCCGGTAATTCTAGTATGCTTTCTTATTACGCCATTATGGCCTTTTGTTAGAATAAACTTTTTCGACTTATCCTCTTCAGTTGACAAGTGTGTCATAAAAGCAATATCCACGTCGTCAAAGAAACGCCTTGAAATAAATTCGGGTTTGCCCGAAGTGAATTTTATCACGCCTTTTTTAACGAGTTCTTTTCTATACCCTACTTCAATGCCTTCTTCTGCCGGAACTACGCAAAGTTTAATCTTACCCGAAAGCCCTTCTAAAACTTCTTCTCTTTTTAAAGCCGCCGCCACGCCGAGCATAATAGCGCATTGACCGTGGTGACCACAGTTGTGAATTGCGCCCGTCTGCTTATCGCATTCGGGGTGATTAAAGTTAATAAGAGAATCGAGTTCTGCTAAAACCAAAACGGTAGGGCCTTCTCTGCCCGTATCAACCGTAGTGTAAAAGCCCGTTATGCCGTCTGCATAAGTTAAATCATAACCCATTTTAATAAATGCGTCTGCCATATATTTATGGGTTTTGAATTCTTTGTAACCTGGTTCGGGGTTCGCCCAAATCCATCTTTCAGCATCTAAAATAAGTTGCTTATACTCGTCGACAATATCGTAAATCTTTTTCATTTTATCTTAAAACTCCAACCTAATCATATCGTCTTTAAAGGAAAGTTTAGTTCCGTAAGGCGTGGAAAGTCTATCTAAAATATCGAAAATTTCCTTACTTTCTTTACCCTTTGCGTGGTATGGAAGCCCGTTCATCTTGCCTTCTCTTTCAAAGCCTGCAACGATAGGCATCATTTCCAACGCAACCATCTTGCCGTTTTCAAATTCCATTCTAGGAATAACCGTTAAGAAACTTGATCTTTGCGCTTGCAAACCTATCTTACCGCCTTTAGAACGGGTCATAAGCCCTTCCCAAGCGGTAGCGTTGATATCACAACCGTATTGAATCATAAAGTCAGCAGGCAAAAGCGGAACGCGCATACCTTGGTAAATAAAGTCGCCGAGAGAATAGAATATCGGACAACCCTTATAAATTTCCAAAGGTCTAAGTTGGTGCGTACCACCACCTATCATAGCCGACGCGCCTGCATCAATGCACGCCCTAGAAAGTTCTTCTAAATAATGCGGAACTTCTTCGGAATCTGCCACACGAACATCGTGGCAATGGATAAGAATAAGAACGTAATCGTATTGTTCTTTCGCCTTTTTAATATCGTTAGTAATTCTTTCTAAATCTTTCTTGTTGCAAACGCTTCTCTTTTCAGAGCCGTCGTAAGTAAACTTAACCCCACCGAAATTGTAAATGCCTTCGGGGTCTGGAAGAGAATAACCCGTGCGGATACTGTTTTCTCTGCGAGCGTTTACCTTTGCAACCTTATCTACTTCTTTAAGTTTTTCCACCATTTCGGGCGTAATCGGGAAAAGATTTTCATGCCCGATATAGTTAACCCCCGGTCTGCCTTCAAGAGTGTTGGTCTTATACCCTGCCTTAGATGCGGGGTTAAACTCTGCTGAAACGGCGAATATAGCAACCTTTTGACCCTTGGTTTCAATAATTGCAGGGGCGCTTGCTTCTTCTAAACATCTGCCCGTGCCAGAATGCGCCAAACCCCTTTTATCAAGTTCGTCTATAGTAGAGAGCATTCCGTGATAAGAATAGTCCATACAATGGTTGTTAGCCGTGCCGTAATAGTTAAAGCCGTACTTTACCAAGTCGTCAAAGACTTCGGGCTCGGTATTAAGCCAAGTTCCACCGCTATACGCGTTGGGAAATTCGCCAAACTTTGATACGTTGGTTTCAAGGTTGGAAATTCTTACGTCGGTATTTTTAATATAGCCCGAAACAATTTCCATATCTTTAGCATATTCTTCAGGGATATCTGCGACGAAAAGCGCGTCGCCAGTAGCTGATACTGTAATCTTTTCTTTCATTTTTTCCACTTCCTTTATAATCGCCTTTTTTAAGGTTTGTTTTTTACGGTTCTTCAATGGGTTTATCTGCGTTTTCTTTAACGAGTTTTTCCTGTTCTATTTTCTCTTTTTCTTCTAAAAGTCTTTTCTTTACTTTCTTGAATATAACTACTAGCAACACAGCGCCAACGATAGACGCTATTATCCAACTAGCAGGGTACAATATGTAAAGCATTCTAAGGTTATGCGCAACGTTACCTTCTATACAGATATAAGGATATACGAAATATAAATATATAAGTCTTAAAACAATGTTTGCAAATATGCTTTCAAGCGTTGCCGTAAACGAATAACCTATTCCCCTTAACGCTTCTTGCAAAACGTTTAATATACCCAAAGTCATATAGAGAACGCTAACCGTAGTTATACGAACCATACAAAGATCTAAAACTTCTTTGGTCTGCGTCATAATTCCACAAAGCGCTCTACCCGCAAACAACAAGATTAAACCAAGCGTGAGCCCTAGTATTACTTGCATTATTAACGACAAGAAAATAACCTTTTTTATTCTTTCAGGCTTTTTAGCGCCGTAGTTTTGGCTAACCACGGCAATGGTGGCAACGCCTACGCCATGGGCGGCTTCTAAAATAAACCCGTCGAACTCTTTAGTGATAGAATGCGCCGCCATAGCAGTTTCGCCTAGCGCGTTAAGTTGAGCGGAAACCAAAACGTTTGCAAACGAGAATAAACATTTAGACACCGCGATAGGTAAACCGATTTTAAATATTTCAGATAATTCTTCCTTATTTATTTTAAAGTATTTTCTTTCTATTTTCGCGTAGCCGTCGTTTTTCATCATAAGCACGCAAGCCGAAACACCACTCACGCCGTTGGAAACAACCGTTGCTATTGCAACACCTTCGATATCCAACCCAACGACCGTAACGAAGAAAATATTTAACGCAACGTTAAGTACGCCACCGATAATCAAAAAGATTAAGGGGCGCACGGTGTCGCCTACCGAACGAAGAATTGCCGAGCAAAAGTTATATAGCATAATTATCGGCATGCCGAGAAAATAAATTCTTAAATAAGTGGTTGCGTAAGGCAATACTTCTGGGTCGCAGTTGGTCCACAAAAGCATTTGTTCTGCAAGTATTACGCCTAAAATCATAATCGCTATACCGAAAACTATACTTACGAAAACCGCCGTGCCGACAAACTTTCTTGCGCGCTCTTGATCGTGAGCGCCTACGCATCTTGCTATCAACACGTTCGCGCTAATTGATAGCCCCGTAAAAAAGCCTATAAGTAAATTTACTATCGGGGTCGCCGCTCCAACCGCCGCCAAAGCGTTATCGTTTCTAGTAAATATTCCTAGAACGGTAAGGTCAGCCGTAGTAAAAAGAAGTTGCAAAACGTTTACGCCTATAATCGGCAAAGCGTAAAGTATCATCTTCTTTAACAAAGCCCCATTAGTAAAGTCTATCTCGTTTTTTCTTGCCACTTTAACCATTTTATTTATCTCCCAAGCGCCGATAAAAGCGCCTAATAATCACCCTTCACGGAAAATCCGTTACCTTTTCAAATTATCGTTGGTCGTCAATTAAATTTGTTAGTTTCTAGTTTCGTCGTACGCGCGTCTAACTGCAGAAATCATTTCTTCTGCAAGTTTTAAGGGGTTTTCAGCCTTTGCGATTGCAGAAGAGCAACCGGAAGCCGAAGCGCCCGCCTTAATAATATTGTAGCAGTCTTCCCCTTTAGAAATACCAGCCGACGGGAAAGGCTTAATATCTGGGTTAATTTCTCTAATTACCCTAATAACTTCGTCAACGTATTCTTTATCCGCAGGCTTGCCCGTGCCGATAAGTTCGGTGGGTTCTGCAACTAGAATATTCGGGCCGAGTTTAGCAATAGCCTTAACTTCTTCAACAGAGTCTGCGCAAACCATAGTAGCAAGCCCAAGTTCGTCTGCGCGCTTGATTGCCTTTTCTATTTCTTCAATGGTAAGTTTGTGTTCTGCGTGGTTAAGCATAACGCCTACAGCGCCCGCAGCCTTAACCGCTTCGGGAAGAGTTCTACCCATACCCTTGCCGACCGAAATACTATCCATATGTTGAGAATACACGTGAACGTATTTGGGGTTTACGTGCCTTGCAACGTTGTAAATTTCGGTATCGGGAATATCTAGCACAACGTTTACCTTGTATTTCTTTGCAAGTTTTTCTAAACCCTTAGCCATTTTAACTAAGGTTTCGCCGTACATATAGCATTTAGGGCCGTATTCAAAAAACGGTTCGCTAATCTTATAATCTTTTACCATAATCTTTTATCTCCTTATAATCCTAAATTATTTTTTATTTAATCTTTCGCCTACTGCCCCACCCGGGTGAATAAGAGCGAACTGTTCGTTCTTAAAACCGGTTTCTTCAATAAGAGCCGTTTGTAAAGCGTGGAAAATCATACAAAGCGCGGTGGTAGAAGTAGTACCTTGGGCGTTGTATCTATCCGTTTCACGGTTTACGTATTGTTTAATAACCACGTCTGCGCCGAGCGCCAAGGGGGATTCTAAATTTTCGGTAACCGTGATAACCTTTACCCCTTTAGCCTTACAAATATCTAAAATAGGAAGAAGTTCTTTGGTCTTGCCCCCACGAGATGCGAAAACCATAACGTCCCCTTCTTGCAAGAATCCCGTTGCGCCGTGAACGGCTTCTGCAGGAGAAATAAATCTTGCAGGCTGTTCGATACAGCAGAGAAGGTGAGCCAAGTGTTGACAAATAATGCCTGAGTGCCCACAACCGCTAGTTCCTATTCTGGGCGCGTTTTTCAAAAGTTCAACTGCTTTTGAAAACTGCTCTTCGTCAAGATATTCAAGCATAGTCGAAATACACTGGCTTTCTATTTCGTAAGCCTTTCTAACCATTTCCAAAGTTTCTTTCTTCATAATAGTACTCCATTATTTATTATTATAAATAAATTGTATAACACTAAATTACGAAAGTCAATAGCAAAAACCACGAAACTTTTTCGTAAACGCATATTTATTTGCAATTATTTTTTTGATGTGCTAAAATAATGGCGAGGTAAATTATGAACATACAAAAATTAGCAAAACTTGCAGGCGTTTCGGCAGGCACGGTTTCAAAGGCGTTTTCAGGCAGTTCGGAAATTCCCGATAAAACTAGAAACCACGTTTTTGAAGTTGCCAAGCAGTACGGTTGCTTTGAAAAGTACAATAAACTTAAGTATTCCAAAAAGGTGGTAGCCGTAATCTGCCCTGAAGTTAAAAGCGAGTATTACTGCACTATGGTTTCTTATATAGAAAAGGAACTAGCAAAACAAGGGGTTATGATGGTGTTATCTATTAGCGAATTCTTGCCTGAAAAGGAAGAAGAACTTATAAGTTATCACCTATCGTTAAAAAACGCCGACGGAATTATAGTTATCGAATCGGTTTCCGACGTAAAATATAACAAAGATATACCTATCGTGGTAATCAACTCGATTAAAGAAACTCACGACGTAGATTGCATTAACACCGACTTTTACAGCGCTATAAACGACGCCGTTGCCCTTTTAAAAAGCAACGGGCACACCCGTATCGCCTATATCGGCGAAGAGTTTGCAAAAGATAAAAAATATTTCTTTGAACGGGCTATGAACGCCAACCGTTTACCCGTTAACGATAAGTTTGTTATAGAACTTAAAGAGCGTTTTGAAAGCGCAGGCTATAAGGCTATGGAAACCATATATTCACTAGCCGATCGCCCAACCGCCATACTTGCGGCGTACGATTATATCGCGCTCGGCGCTATTCAATGTATTCGTAACCACGGCGATAACGTTCCCGACGACTTTTCTATTATCGGCATTGACGACATATCCTTTTCTTCTCACCACAACGTAAACCTTACTAGCATTAAATCTAACGTAGAAGAAATTTGTGGACTTGCGCTAGAACTGCTAATGAAAAAAATTCGGATTAAAAGTTTTTCGCTCCGTCAACACATATCCGTTCGTGGCGAACTAATAAAGCGCTCGTCGGTAAAAGACATAAGTTAATATTTTTAAAGCACTAAAAAAGGACGCACCCTAGCGTCCTTTTTTTCTGTTTGTCGTTTATTCTTTACTCTTTTGCTTTTTAACAGCCGTGTCGCAAGCCTTTCTGTAAACTACGAAACGGGTAAATAGGTATTCCAAAACGAAGTTTGATATCATAGTTAAAGCAAGCACCAAATACTCGTTCCATTTAGCCTTGGTTGCCAAGTCGCCAAGGATAGTAGAAACGGGCGTAAACACGGCGTAAAAGCACAGTACCAAGGTCATTGCTAGCGCAACGTTGTTTGCCGCCTTAAAAGTTACCTTTCTGTTAATAGTAAAATTCCATAGTATAGATAGCATTAAACTTGAAAGATATCCAACCCAGTAATTCCACTTAAACACTTCGTTAAACAAGGTGAAAGTACCTATTTGTATAACGCCCGCGCTAATTGATATTAAAGTGAACTTTAACGCGCGAAAAAATTCTTTGGTTTTATTTTGATTTTCCATATGCCTTTTCCCTATGCAATTTTTTATATTGTAGCAAAAAAAACCGTTCGTGTCAACTTGGTTAAGAAACTTTCACAAGCAGGGTAAGCAATAGAATATAATGCAACGGAGAATAACGGCATGAATTTATCTAAATTATTTTTAAGTTGCTTAAACACCCCCTATCAAAAAACGGGCAAATCATCAAACTACGCGGTAGTTAGAAAAAGGGACGTTCTTTATTTGTTTTTTGAAAGTTCCGACGGGGCTAACGACTGGATTAAAAATCTAGATTTTCCCATAAAACCGTATAAGCGTATGGGAAAAACCGTTTGGTTTGCGCACCGTGGATTTTTAAAAGAGTGGAAGGAAATCCAACCTAAACTAGCAAATTATATCGCAAACAAAACGGTTAAGAAAATAGTTATTGCAGGCTACTCTCGCGGGGCGGGAATAGCCTTGCTTTGCCACGAATACGTATGGTATAATCGACCCGATTTACGGCGCAGAACTTTGGGGTACGGATTCGGTTGCCCTAGAGTTTTATGGGGAGTAAAAACCAAAAAACTCCGTGAGCGGTGGGAAAACTTTACGGTAGTAAAAAACATAGACGACCTTATTACACACCTACCGCCCGTCTTCTTAGGATACACGCACGTCGGCAAAATGCTAAAGGTTGGAAAGAAAGGTAAATACACCAAAATTCAAGCGCACTACCCCGACAATATTTACAACGAACTAGTTATCTACGAAGAAAACAAACAGGCGCGCGATACGCTAATTTGACTTAATTATGGAAAAATTTGATTTTTTTCCAAAATCTTTTTTTATTGTTGTAATTGAAATTTTAATGTGCTATAATATCCTTACTAATAAAGGAAGGATATTGATATGTTTGAAAAAATTACACCCGAACAGGCAGGCTTAAAAACGCAAGTAGTTACTGAACTTATCTCACTTTTAAACCGCAGAGGCGCAGCCACCCACGGCATTCTTTTAATGCGCCACGGCAAGATTTTAGCAGAGCATTACTGGGCGCCTTTCCATAAAGATTTCTGCCACAGAATGTATTCTCAAACCAAAAGTTTCGTTGGCGTTGCGCTAGGGCTTTTGGAAGAAGAAGGAAAGCTTAATTTAGACGAAAAAATCGTCAACTTGTTCCCCGAAAAAATTCACGGCGAACTTCACGAATATCTCAAAAACCAAACGGTTAGAGAAATGATGACCATGACTACGGCAGGCGTTCCTAGCAGTTGGTTTAGGGCTAAAGCGCACGACAGAACGGAATTTTATTTTTCCGACGAACGTTATATGCGCCCGTCAGGCACTTTCTTTGATTACGATAGCGCAGGCTCGCAAGTTCTTTGCGCGCTTGTTGAAAAACTTGCAGGCATGCCCCTACTCGATTATATGAAAGAAAAGTTATTCAATCGCATGGGCGCTTTCCAAACGGCAACCGTTCTTAAAACGCCGAACGGCGATTCTTGGGGAGATTCAGCAATGATTTGTACCCTTCGCGACATGGCTGCTTTCGGTCAACTAGTTATGAATTACGGCACTTGGGAAGGCGAACGTTTAATGAACGAAAAATTCCTTAGAACAGCCACTTCTAAACTCGTTGATAACAACTCTTCGGCGCACTACAGTATATATAATCAAGGTTACGGTTATCAAATATGGCGCATTGCTAACAACGGGTTTGCTTTCGTGGGCATGGGCGACCAGATTACCCTTTGTTTCCCCGATAAAGACCTTATCTTTGCTATTATGAGCGATAACCAAGGCACACAACTTATTCGCCATATTATGATGGGTTACGTTTGCGACGAGATTGCAGGAAAGATTTCCGACAAGCCTTTACCCGAAGATCCCAAGGCGCAAGCAGAACTTGAAGAATTGAGCAAAACACTTAAACTTCGTTCTGTTCAAGGTCAAGAAGACTCGCCTTTCCGCGCAGAACTTGACGGCAAGACGTATATTTGCAATGAAAATACGGCTGGCATCACCAAGTTTTCTTTCCATTTCAAAGACGCAAAGAGCGGTGAATTCCACTACACCAACGCGCAAGGCGACAAAGTATTACCTTTCGGCGTAAACCACAACGTTTTCGGCAAGTTCCCACAACTTGGCTACTCTAACGATTACGGCGTACTTCCCACTACCGACGGCTTTATGTACGACGACGCCGTTTCTTTGGCTTGGTACGAAGATAAGAAAATTATGATGCTCGTTCAAATTATCGACCGTTACTTTGGCAATATGAGCCTTATGTTCTCGTTTAAGGGCAACGAAGTTTCGGGCAGAATAACCAAAACGGCAGAAGATTTCCTTAACGAATATCCCACGGTTTTCGTAGCGAAAAGACAAGACTAATTCTTAAAATTAAACGTCAAAAGTCAGGCAAATTCGCCTGACTTTTATTTTTCCTAAATTTCGCGCATAGTATAATTATGTATTATAACTATCACGCCACGGCAAAAAGACTTATAAAAGAAAACAAACTAATGAATTTTTATTTTACTAAAAACCATAACGGAATACGCCCCGCGCTAGTTTTAGTTTTTAACGACTTAAAGCACCCCGTAATGCCTATTCGCAAAGAGCGTTGGCAAGAGTATTTTGATTTGCTAGCCATTAAAACCAAATAGTCCCGTTGACAAAATATTTTTATTGTGCTATAATTTTAAAAATTTATGGAGCAAATAATAATGAAGAAAATCGGCATAGTTTCTATTTTATCATTTGTATTCTTGTTTATTTCGTCGTTAGTTGCCTATTTCTTAGGCGGAATAACTTTCAGTAGCGTTTGGGTGCCTTTATGCGTCGGCGTAGGAATACTAATTGCAAGCGGTGTTTTAGCAATATTCGCAAAGCGCAATATGGCACTTAACGCCGTTTGCTACGTCGTAAGCGGGGTTGCGCTTGGGTTTTGTATTCGCGCTTGGTATATTTTTAGGGGCTTTTACAACCCGTTATGGCTTCTTGCGTTAGTTTCGCTAGCGTGCGTGGCTTACCTTTGGGTAGTGTTCGTAGTATCTAGAATACCCGTTTGTAAAAACCACCCCAAAATTTACGCGCTAGTTGCTTTTATTCTTTCTTTCGTTGGTTACGTACTGCTCGTTATTTTTACAAAGACCACCTTTATTTCCACTTTCGGTTACTATATGATAATTGAAATAGCCTTTCTGTTTGCAATGTTCAACAGTAGCGACGACTTTTACGAACTGTTTAGAAATATAACCATATCCACTTACAGCGTGTTCGTAGTAGCAGTAATCCTAGTTATATCTATAGCAAGTGGAGGAGATTTTGACCTAGATTTTGCTTTAGACGGGTTTGACGTAGCCACGACACCTAATAAAAAGCAAACTAAAAGCCGTTAAATTTGGCAGTTCCTATTAGGGAATTTTTGTTCTTAATAAAAATATAGCACACTATACTTCACTAAAAGTGAAATGTAGTGTGCTTTTCATATCCACAAAAGATTAAACATATATGAGTTATATTTTTAGCCTTGTGGCTAAAAGTGATATGCAAAACAAGTTTTGCGTTAGATTGCGACTTGCAGTCACAGTTATATTAAATAAATCCATAACTCGCCGTAAGGCGAATATAACTACGTAGCAATATCACTTGTCGTTAGACAAATATCACAAATCCGTTCACGGATTTATTTAGTTGCCGAATCCCTTGCAGGGACTCGGCTTAACGGCTTTTTTTATTTTCCGTAAGATAATAACTTACGTCAACTAACATCTTTACCTTTTCAAAATCCACCCTTCCGTCAAGCAGAACGGAAATCCATTTGGTTTTACTCATATGATAAGCGGGGAATATTCCAAAATCTCTGAACAGTTCTTCTGTTAAGTTTGGGTCGCATTTTAAGTTAACCACGTCCACCATTTTATCGCTTTTTAACCCAAACTTATTTTCGGGAATATTCATTACGAGCGCAAACCACTTTTTATTGTGTTTATGACGGAAAACGGCGTTCTCGTCGTTAAACGGATAGTCTGGCTCTACCCCGTAAACCTTTTTAATACGTTCAAACAATAATTTCTTTTGCATATATATAATATAACATTTTTATATTACTCTTTCAAGCCTTTCAATAAAAATACATTAATAATACAATAAATTTCTCTTTTCGTTTGCTTTTTATCTTTTACTTTGGTATAATATTTTCAACGTAAAGTTTTGGGGAAAAGATTATGAGAGAAATTATGGCAACGTCTTCTATATCATCACGCCGTTTTTTCCTTCTCGTAGTTTCTAAAAATTTAAATAAGTTATTTTAATGAAGTCTTTTCGGCTTCATTTTTTTATTAAAATTTATTTTTTGGAGGTTTTCACAAATGAAAAACGTAAATCTTGTTTACGGCGTTAACGACAGACCCGGTTTATGGAAAACTTTGGTTTTTGCTTTCCAGCAAGTGCTTGCAATTCTTGCGGCAACCATTGCAGTTCCTGCCATAATCGGAAACGGGATGAGTCAGTCTGCAGCACTTTTCGGCGCAGGCGTAGGTACTATCGTGTACTTGCTCTTCACTAAATTTAAGAGCCCTGTATTCTTAGGCTCGTCCTTTGCGTTTATCGGCTCTATGTTCGCTGCTTTCGGTGGCGCGGCTAGTATTTCCGCAGGCTATATCGGCTTGATCGTAGGCGCAATCTTAGCAGGTCTAGTTTACGTAGTTATCGCTTTAATCGTTAAGTTTGCAGGCGTTAACTGGATTGACAAAATTATGCCCGCAGCAGTTATCGGACCGACCGTTGCTATTATCGGTTTATCCCTTTCTGGCAATGCTATCGGCGATTTGTTTAAAGGTAGCGTAACCACTATGGTTGGCTCTGTAGCCACCCCCGTTGCTAGCCCTTATATCGCTATGCTTTGCGGTTTGGTAACTTTGGCTACCGTTATAGTTTGTTCGGTTTATGGCAAGAAAATGGCTAAAATGATTCCGTTCATTATCGGTATATGCGCAGGCTATGTGGTTGCCGCTATCTTTACCGTTATCGGTAACGCTGCTGACGTTGACGCTCTTAAGTTAATCAACTTCAGTCTTTTTGAAAATATGAAATGGTTGCCCGACTTCACTTTCGTTGAAGCGTTCAAGGGCTTTAAGGATATTGACGGCGCGTTTATCGGCACGGTTGCAGTTGCTTATATTCCCGTAGCGTTCGTAGTATTTGCAGAACACCTTGCTGACCACAAGAACATTTCTTCTATTATCGGCACAGACCTTACCAAAGACCCCGGTCTTCACAGAACTCTTCTTGGTGACGGCGTAGGCTCTATGGTAGGCGCTTTCTTCGGCGGTTGCCCCAACACCACTTACGGTGAATCGGTTGGCTGTGTTGCTATCTCTGGTAACGCTTCAGTAGTAACCATTTTAACTACTGCAATTATGTGTATCGTAGCGGCTTTCTTTGCACCGTTCGTTACCTTCCTTGCAACTATTCCTTCTTGCGTAATGGGTGGCGTTTGCATTTCCCTTTACGGCTTTATCGCGGTATCCGGCTTAAAGATGATTCAAAAAGTTGACCTTAACGACAACGCTAATCTCTTTACCGTATCAGTTATACTAATCGCAGGCGTTGGCGGTATGGTAGTTAATATCGGAAAGGTAACTATCACTTCTATCGCGTGCGCGCTTATTCTCGGTATCTTGACAAACCTTTTAACTTCTAAGGGGAAAAAGGCTCAGCCCCAAGAAGAAGTTGAAACGCAAAAAACCGTAGAAGATAAAGCAGAATAATTTTAGGTGTTAAAAATGGAAAAATACAATAACGTTCATATTTTAGACCACCCGTTAATTAGGCATAAACTTGCCATTATCAGAAACAAAAACACGGATACCAAACAATTCCGTGAAATTGTTAAAGAACTTGCTACCCTTATGGCTTACGAAAGTTTTAAGGACGTTCCTACCCAAGAAATCACGGTAGAAACCCCACTTGAAACGACCGTTCAAACGGTAGTAAAAGAAAACTCTATTGCAATCGTGCCTATCCTTCGCGCAGGGCTTGGGATGGTTGACGGTATCTTAACCCTTTTCCCCGCTGCAAAAGTAGGTCATATCGGCTTATATCGTGACGAAGAAACTTTAGAGCCCCAAGAATACTACTGCAAACTACCCACGCATATCGACGAAAAGGTAGTTATGGTGGTTGACCCTATGCTAGCGACGGGCGGTAGCGCGTGCGACGCTATTAAGATGCTAAAAAAACGCGGTTGCAAGAAAATTAAGTTAATGTCTATTATCGCTGCGCCAGAAGGCGTTAAAAAGGTTGCCGAAGCGCACCCTGACGTTGAAGTATTCGTTTCTACGCTCGACCGTTGCTTAAACGAACACGGCTATATCCTTCCTGGTCTTGGCGACGCAGGCGACAGAATTTTCGGCACGAAATAATTCTATACGCAAAACTAAAAAAGAACTTGGAAAACCAAGTTCTTTTTTTATTACAATTCTATTTCCGCCGTAATCGGACGGTGATCTGACGATTTAATATCGTGTACGGTAAACGAGTTTATCTTTGTGGATTTTGGAACGAATATATAATCTATTCTTTCCTTAGGAGCGTAAGACGCAAAAGTAAATTCGGTATTGCCAACTTCTTTGGCAACGCTTTTTAGCCTTTCATAAATACATTCTAACACGGGGTTATCCGGCTCTACGTTAAAGTCGCCCATTAAAATAACGGGGTATTCGCTAGCGTCGATAATCTCTATCAACTTTGAAACGATATTTTCTTGCTCAATTTGGTTTAGCCCAAAGTGAGTTTGTATTACGCGAATGGTTTTACCTAAAACGTTGATATCTGCAACTAGCAAAACTCTATCTTCCCACCATTTGCCGTTTTTCGGGCGTTCGCTTACTGGTGGTTTTTTAACTATCACGCTTTGAGTTTTCACTATTTCATAATTAGAAAGAATAGCGTTTCCTATGGTAGCGTTAGGGTATTTCTCACCAAGAGCAAACTCGAAATATTTATGCCCCGTAAAACAAGCAATTTTACCCGTTTGATTTACGAAACCTTGCACTTCCCCTTGGCTATACACTTCGTTAAGCCCTATAATATCAAGCCCGAGTTTATTAATTGCATACGCCGTTTTATCAATCTTTACGTCTTTATAAAACTCTGCGCCCGAACCGTTACCATTAGAAAAATCTACGCAATGGCAAATATTGTAAGTTCCGATTTTTAGTTTCATTTTTCACCACTTAAATATCACAAAATATTAACGGTAACGTTGGTTTTCCAGTCGTTTAGAACTACGGTTTGCTTTGAAAACTCACTCGTGCCCGTTTCCAAATCCAAAATAGGCTCGTCAAGTTCTTCAATAGCGTTTGTTTTGCCCTTAATTAGTTCATTAAGCCTTGTTCTGCAACTTATTAGACGCTGGATAAGCCCACCAAGCCTTAAATCTTGAACGTCGAACCCGTGCGGTTTATTATCAGTAAACCATTGTTTTTTGAAAACTAAACTAAACTTTTCAACTAACGATATTATCTCGCCGTAACGCTTTACAAGCCCTTTCAAGCCTTTAATATCCCTTTCGTTATACGCCTTACGGGTATCCAAGCCCAAGGTGTATTTTTTTGCAAGTATTTCAGAAAGCAACGCTAAACAATCGAACACATATTTATATTTGCTATCCTTACCATTTTGATAAAGTGTTTTAGCGATATTTTCGTAAGTCTTACTATCGCTTGGGTTAATCGTGCAGTCGTAAATACCAGCGAACGGGTCGTTATAAAGCATATATTTACTCGGCCCGTAATTAAGCCCCTTAGCGCCAACGTCGTTAGGCAAATCAAGCGACATCATATTAAAGAAATCTTCGCCCGTAATATCTTTAAATTTTTGGGCTATAGAATTTATATCGTCGTTACCATTAAAGGTTTCAACTGCAAAAAGCAAGGACGGCAACAACGCAAAGAAAGAGCATTCTGCGCCGTTTCCACCCCACATAGTAACTATAATATTGTTTACGCCACGCTCTCTGCAACTTTGCATTGCGGGTCTTATGGCTTTCAACGAGTACGCGTTGCAAGGCGCAAATCCCCTAGACGAATACGCCGAACAAGCGTACCACAACGGGTTGTTAAACTGCTTGTGCGCATCTAAAACGGTGTCGTAAAAATCTTTATTCGTGTGATAATAATCCCAACAAACTAGTTCCACGTTGTCGGGCAAAGCCTTAACCGCGCATTCGGGAACGTTTAAGTTAGCGTACGGCACGCCGTCCGCCCCCTTTTCAAAAAAGGTATCCGACCAAAGAATAGGGGTTAAACCACGCTTTTTCGCAAGGTCGTTGACCTTTTGCAAGTGACTGGAAAAGAGTTCAAAACGGTCTTGATACCCAAACTTATCTAAATACTTGCCCCGACCAAGCGCGTGCGCTTCGTCAAGCCCGATATTAACCGTTTTGCAAGTAAAGCACTCTTCAACCGTTTCAAAAATGCCGTCGATAAGTTTATAAGTGCGTTCGTCTTCCACTAAAAGCACGTCGTTTATATCGTTAATTTTAGCGTATTCTTTCCAACGGAAAATGGCGTTAAGGTGGGCAAGCGTTTGCACGCAAGGTATTAGTTCCATACCTACGGAATTGCAAAAGCCGTCTAAATCCTTAAGTTCTTCTTTAGTATATCTACCGCGAAGATAGCCGAACATAGGCTCGCCACCCACTTCAAAAGTATCTTCAAGATAGAGCATAACGGAATTATACCCAAACTCTTTAAGTATAAGAACAAACTCTTTAATTTTCTGTGGTTTCATTACGGCGTTTCTCGAACAATCGAGCATAACGCAAAACCTATCGTTTCTATTCATATCTAACCTATTTTACAAGTTCAGTAAGCCAGTAAACGGGCAAAGCGCTCCAACCGTGACAAAGACTACCAGCCCCGTCGAAATCGGCAGAGCCCCCGATAGTTTCCCAAAAAGTAGTAGCCCCGTTTTTCAGCATATACCCATACTTTTCTTCGATATCTTTTACTATATAATTTTTATAGCCTTGGTCGGTATCCATTAAGGCTTGATAGAAAAATCCGTTCATTGAAAGGGAAATATCTACAAGTTCAGAACGCCTTTCGACAACCCTATTCATTACCGATTTATCCCCAACCCCTGCAAGCACGGCCATAACGTTGCCCAAAACCGAATAATTTTCGCCAAGCTCGTTATTCTTAAACAAACCCTTATCCTTATCGTAGAACTTATCGTAAATAGCCTTTTTCTGCGCCGTAAGGTCGGTTTTAGTTCCGTTTAACAAGTCGTAAAAACGGTAGGCGTAAACGTACATAGCGTTTAGAATAAGGTCGAAAGTTTCAACGTAAGGGTCGCTCTGCGTTCTGCATATATCCATTTCGTTGTCGTTACCATTTGTCCACTCGTAAAAATTCCAAAACGGGTAAGGCAGCTTAGCGATAAGCCCGTTTTCTTGTTTGCGACTAGTAAAGCCCGCCATAATGCCTTCTATAACCGGCTTAACCTGCTCGTACAAAGTAAAATCGTTACTGTGTTTAACGTACTCGTAAACCTGTATAACGTAAACCAAACTAAAGAAAGGTATCGGCAACACAGAATCTCTAGGATAAGTAAGGTTTAATACTTGCAAATCTTCTACATAAGAGCGAGATAACAAAATCAAACTGTGGCGCGCAAACTTAAATTCGTTAAACGCAACGTAACCACAAAGCATTTGGTTTCTGCTATCTAAGGCGTAAAGCGCCTGTTCACGCCACGGACAGTCTTCGTAATGGGCGTGCATGCAACATTGCAAGGTATAAACCGCAACGTCGTAAATTTTATTATGTAACGGATTTTCAAACGTACGGCTAATTTTTGTCACGGGGTAATTAACCGCCCTTAACCCCACGTAATTTATCTTTACGGGCGATTTAATTTCAAACTGGATATAACGCCCAGCAAGACGTCTTAAGGGGTTTATAAACTTATTTTGCCCTTTCTTCGCCTTAAACTCTACGCTAAAATCCCTTATGGCCATTATACGGGTAACCTTTCCGTTTTTATCCAAGTGTTCGCCGTAACTAAAAAGTATTTCTTGATCTTGCTCGCTAGTAAAATCAAGTTCTAAAAATCCGACTGTTTCCTGTTTCATATCTACGGTTACAACGCCGTCACACACGGTAACAGCGCTATCAGCGCGCTCGCCGAGAACAAGGTTTTCTATACCCCTTTTCTCTATGCTCATAGTTTTATCTATAAGCGCGCTTTTAGTAAAGGGGGTATCGGGATTTATAGTATTATCGTAATAAAAACTTAAACCTACCTGCCCCGTTATATACTTGCAATAACCGTTTTTAAAATTATAATTTATGCGAGAAAGCACCTTCTCGTCGCTAACGACAAGTTCTTTCCCCGATTGCGTAACGCTAAAAATGCACCCTGCTTTTTCCTTTTTGTAGGTTGCGCAAGTTTCGCCGTGATGCCATACGGTAATTAAAAGTTGGTTTTTTCCCTTTTTTACAAACTCATCCAAACGGAAAGTATCGTAAAGTTTATGCCTTTCGTCGTCAGAACATTCGCCAAACCCAGAAAGAGCGCCGTTAACGTATATTGCAAACATACCGTCAACGGAAATATCCATATTTATCCCGCTTAAATCTTCAAGTTCAAATTCGGAAATAAAATCCACGTATTCGTCGTTAATATATTCAGTTGAATTCCAAATCCATTTAGCATTTTTTAGCATTGTAAATTTTTCCTTTTTAATAGGGCTAATAGGCGTCGCCTAAAACGACGCCTATTCCCTGTTTTTTTAATTATGCTTTAACAACAATTTCGCCACCGAAACAGATGTTTCCGCTAGCATCGATAGTCCAGTAATCGCTATCGAAGTTCTTTAAGTTTTCACTCTTAGTCTTAAGAGTTGCAATGTCTGCACAAACAGTTGCTTTTGCGTTAACGTAAATTGTATCTTCAACGTTTCCAACCGTCTTAAAAGCATCCGTATTAGTCACACAGAAACTATTATCAACCGTAAGGGTTCTTGTGTTTGTATATGTTTTAGCAATACCATAACTACTACTATTACATACCATAATAGAATCTCTTAACGTTATGTTGTGAGTCATACTATTTACATAACCCGAACAAGCACCTGCCGCAATAGAAACAGCAACGTTATCAATAGTTATTGATCCAATTTCACCTGCAAACAAGCCTGCGGACGCATGATAAATAGTATTTAAGAAACCTATATTTTTAATTACTGTACCACTTTGCAACGTTCTCCACAAATATGGATCAACCTTTAACCCTATTATAGAATAACCTTTACCGTCTAAAGTAGCGTACATATGCGTTGTTGTATTTTTATATATCGTTGTAGTATCCCAGTTGATATTACGATCCAACACTATTAATTTGCCACTTGATATAGACGTTGCGGTAGGCAATACGTTACAAACGTCTGACATGTCGTATAATACGCTATCCGCAACGGTTGCAGTTGCTTGATACGAACTTGCGCCTGAAACAATTACAAGTTTGATTTCGCCGTTAGCAACAGAAGATATTGCGCTTGTGGGAACTTTTAACACCTTATCTGCATAGATAAAGCCGGTTACTTCGGTAGTGCCTATAGTAAGCGTATCAATCTTAGTTTCGGTAAAGTTTTCGGGTATTGCTATATTATAGAACCCGTCTTTTACGTATTCGTTTGCATAACCCGTAGGCGTTGTAACGTCTTTACTGAAGTAGAACAATTCGCCAAAGTTTTTAGCGCCAACTAAATCTTTAGTGTTATAGATAGCAATTTCATCACCAAAACAAAGGTTACCACTATTATCAAAAGACCACAATTGCTTATCAAAAGTAGCAGGTAAACCATTCTTAAAGTATTCAAAGAATGCTTTAGTAGTAGCAAAGTTACCTTCGGTTACACCAGGAAGAAGTGATGCGTAGTTAGAGATTGCATACAAGTCGCTTGCAACAGCGCCTTCATCATGGCTATAAATGAAAGCGTTTACCAAAGCATAATCGCTCGTTCCTGAAATATTTGCTATAACGTTAATCAATTTTGCAGTAGCGTAGTTTGTATTTACAAGACCACCACGACCTGCATTTACGCCTGAAGCGAATACGTTTTGAACAGTACCTCTATTTTCATTTACAAGGAAAGCCGTTTCAGCCATTTTGTGAGTAAAGTTAATAAGACCTATATTTCTAATAATACCCGTAGAATCAATTCTATCAAATAAACCACGAGCGTTACTTTCCATAGTCAAGTTTTTAATTGCAAAGCCTTTACCATCTAAAACACCACTTAATACGCCCGTACCGTAACCAGCAGTATGCCCCGTAACGTTTTCAATATCGTTACCTAATACGTAGTAACCCGTTATCTTTTTATCAGAAACTTTATCAAGAATATCTTGAGCAGTTTTAAGAACGACGTCTGCAACGGTAACTTTTGCCGTGTAGATTGCAGTTGCGCCAGTGATAACCATATCAACGTCGCCCGTAGCAAGAGCGCTAATAGCATCTGCTTTTACGGTAAGCGTTTTAGTTGCATCTTCGTAAGAGAAGTTTGCGCTATCGATAACCGTTCCGCCGATTGCGAGCGCGCTAACCTTTCCGATTGCCTTAGGAAGAACTACGCTTGCATCTTCTGCAGAAGACTTATCGAAATAATAAAGTTCTTTATTATAGAGCGAGCCTTCCATAGTTTCTTCGGTTAAGTTGGTTACGTAAACGGTAAGAACAAGGCTATTATCTGCAAAGATTTTACCGCTCAACACGTTAGAATCTGCCATTGCTTGGTCTAAAAGATATCCTTCAGGAGCAGTTGCAGTAATGCTAACGGGGGTATTGATAGCGTAACTTTGTTCGGAAACTACCGACTTAACGATTTCCCCACCCGAAACGTAGTTTACGGTGTAAGTAAACGTAGGCGCAGAGCCCTTTTCGGTGGTGTGCCAAGCGTTATAACTATCGATATAGCCTTGCAACGAATCGTCTTGAACGCCTGCATCTAAGGCTTTAATAGCAACGTCTATCATAGACGCAGTAGTTTTCGCCTTGGTGGCAAACTGATATTCGGTTGCTTGGGTAGTTTTGTTAGTAGCCTTAACGTACATTCTTGCAGTATATTTAGTTGCAAGGTTTTGCGGATACATATTTACTACCGAGCCTTTAATCAAGTAGTTGCCTTGGCTTATTTCGCCTTGGGTATCAAGTACGGGGTAAGCGCCTACGTTATGAATTACCGTATAAGTGCCTGCGCCTTCTTTACCTTCCCAAGTGTAAACTGCTTGGTCGCCAAAGGTTGACTCTTCGTTGATGTCGCCCAAAATTTCTTCGTAGTAAGCGGGCATAATGAAATAACCGAATTCTACGTCTTCATAGTTGCTTTCGCTACCGAACAAGTTTTGGTAATCGGTGTTAGATAATACAGCGTAAAATCTCATACCTTTATGGTCGTCAACCCTTACGCTTTGACTTTCGCTCATCGTAAAGGACGTTACCATACTTGCCGAGTCTGCCTTTGCAGTTCTAAATCCGAAAATGCCGAACATAAACGCAAAAGCCATTAATACTGATAGTACGACTAATAATCTGTTTCTCGTTTTAGCCATTTTAAATGCCCCCCCTCAAAGATTCTTCGGATGCCCAGTTTTCAATGTCGTTAGAATGTAAATCTACCGACGAAGTAAGGACGTCCTTGGTGTTCAAAGTACAAAAGATACAATTTGGAGTCTCGTAAGGCAAGTTTCTTTTCACTTCACGTTGTGCCATTTTTATCCTCCTTTTTCCACTATAAGTGGTTATTTATTTTTTACCGATTTTATCGGTTGTTTCAGTTGTTAAGTTCGGTTTCCGGTATCCACTCTATATCTTCAGAATAAATATCGCCCGAGCCTACTATTGCTAACACACCGTTATAATATAAATTGTTGCGACTATCTGCCGTAAACAAGGAACTAAAGCCTTGCAAGTTGTTGCTTGCTGTCAACATTCCTTTAACGTCAGAATACGTTGCGTTCTTCGCCGTGTCGTAAACGTTTTTAGTATCTTCTTCGCCCAAATCGCTATTGAACGGCAATTTAGAACTTACTATATAGCTGTTTTCCATTACTAGTTCAACGCCTGCTTTATAATAGTTTGCAATGGTTGCATTTTGATATTCAAAAGCAATAATCGAATTCTTAATAGTTACGGGCGCGCCCGTTACTGCAAGCCTACCGAACATACCGAACGAGCCACCGCTTACCGATACCGTGATTAAAACGTTCTCTACGAGAATATCTCTTGAAATATCGCCGGCTATCGTTCCACCGTTATACGCAAAGTTAGAAACTTCTATAAGTGCAAGGTTTCTTATAATAGCGCCAGGTTGCAAGGTGCTAAACAAACTCTTACTAAGTTTCATATCCTTGATATAATATCCCTTGCCGTCAAACGTACCGTTATAGTTGGTTGCCGTTCTAGTAAAGTTAGTTTGGTTACCCCAAACGATATTTCTATCTAACACGATATATTCGTTAGTAACGCTATTTAATACCGAATTAACGTCTGCGCTATCGTAAATTACGTAGTCTGCAACCGTTACCGTTCCGCTATACGAGCCTAAATTAGTAATTATCAAAAGACTGTTTTGCCCAGACACTATATCGGCAACAGAATTAGTGGGAATTTTAACCGTTCTTGTTGCTACCAAATATCCAAACCCTTTAATTTCGGTAGAGCCCAAATACAACGCGGTTAGGTCGCCTTTAACGCCTTCGGGCAACGTAAAGTTATACTTTCCGTCAACCACGTATGCGTTACCGTAACCCGTCGGGGTGGTTACGTTCTTACTAAAGAAGAACAATTCCCCGCCACTCTTTGCGCCCTTAACCTGCTCGCTTAAAATAGAAGAAAAACCTATATCGTTCTTAAACACGGGCATAGTAGTCGTAGATAAATTCCACAATTCCCCGTCAAAGCCGTTCAAGTTAACGCCGTTGCCACTAGCGAGTGCGCTTTCAAACGCTTGCTTGCTTTGGAAAACGTAATTCCAACTACCTTTGGCGTTTTCTGCAACACCTTTTTCGTTTTCGTTAGGAACACCACTAGTTTTATACACTTTGCCGAAAGGCGTGCCGTCGGTTATAAAATAACTGTTTACGATTTCGCACGTGCCTGACCACCAAGCGCCGACTACTGCGCCGAAGTTAACCCCTTCAACACCCATAGCGTAAACCAAAGTGTTTCTAACGTTAAGCGTTCCACCGACTTGGAAAACCAAACCACCGCAAGGTATGGTATCCGTCGGGGTTACACCCGTTATCCAAACGGAAACGTTATCTATAGTTGCGCTATCGGCTTGGACACCGAACACACCCGAAGTTCCGCTTAAGGTTACGTTAGAAATACCCAAGTTCTTAATGGTTGCGCCTGCCGTTAACAAACCGAACAACCCACGATCTTTAATATTGATATCTGAAATTACGTAGCCTTGCCCGTCGAGAGTACCAGCAAAGGTATTCCAACCCGAATAATCGCCCACGTTGTTTATATTGTTACCGAGAACTATATACGCGTCGCGTTGAATACTTGGGAATATAGTCTTAATTTGCTCTGCCGTAGTAATTACGTAATCTACGATCAAAAGTTCCAACCTATAAGCGAAAGCGTCGGTATGAATTTCCCACTTACGTTCGCCCGTTACAAGCGTTTGGTCGTTAACGATTGCGCCGTCTTGTAAGCCGATTGCAAACTCAGTATCCGTAACGTCTTTAATACTAACGATTTGACTATTGCCGAATACTTGGCTAAAAATTTCCGTCGTAGGCGAAGTAGAAAGTTCTACCGTAATTCTCTGTTCTAACACCTTATCTTTAATTATCGGCAATACTTTAATAGTATATTTTGCAAACAAAGTTTGTTCGCCGTGTTGGTAATAGCAAGTAATTTCCGTTTCGCCAACCTTTTTGCCAGTTACCACACCATTTTCATCAATGGTAGCAATTGTTAAATTTGAACTTGCAAAAGTAAAGCCGTCGGTTATCGACTGACCGTTAATGGTAAGCGTAGGAACTACCGTGCTAGCGTTAACAAGCGTTTCGCCATCTAGTTCGCTAACTGCGTAAATTTCGGAAGCCGACGCCTTTAGGCTAAAAGAAACTTGTTCTTTTACTATCACCTTAACAGACGTGTTGATATCTTCCCCGTCAAATTCACGCCAAGCGCCCGTTATAAAGATATACGCTTCACCAACGGCGTTAGCCGTGAGTTTACCGTTTTTATCAACACTAACTATTTCTTCATTAGAAGATGCAAAGTTAAGAGTTGCTTCAACCGTTTGGTTAGAGAACTTTACAATTGCGTTTAAGGTGTAAAGGTCGCTAACGTTAAGTTTTACAACACCGTCATCCGCATTGCTTACAACTAGAGTAGGAACTTCGTTATTAGATTCTACGGTAACGTAACATTTCTTGCTTAACTTTCCCGCAGTTACCGTTATAACGGCTTTCCCTACCGAAACTGCCGTTACCCTGCCGTTATCTACGGTTGCTACCGACGGCGTGTCTGTAGCCCAAGAAAGGCTTTCTTCGCCCGTGTAAGTAGCGATAATATCGAAAGTTTCGTACGGTTTTAAGGTTATTACCGCCTGATTAACCGTAAGCGTATCGCCCGTTTCGGGGGGATTATTATTTGATGGCTTTTCCGCGCAAGCCGTAAATGATAGCGCAGAAACAAACGCCAACACTAAAATCAATAAGTTTTTAAGTCTGAAAATTTTCTTAACCATTATTCAATCCCTAACTCCTTATATAGATTTTGTATGCCACCCGAAGCAGTAGAGTCCATATAGTAGTCGATGCCAGATATTTCACAGTAATTCTTAAACTCTTTTTTCATTGCAACGAGCGTGTCGCTAGAATAAGCCGTATCGTGCAATTTAACTAGCATATATAAAGGTGAAATCAATTCCCCGCAAATCATCTTGTAGGCTAAAGCGTAGCCGTTGGGGTCGCTTTCTTTTATTTGGTCTAATTCGGTAAGAGCCTTCTTAAATTGCGCCAACCAAGATTCAAGCATAGGCTTTTCCCAAAGTTTAGAATTTTCCAAACCACCGAAGATGTCGCCCAAAGTACCTTCGCCTATCTTTTCGCCGAAAGCGCCCTTGCTAGCCTTTATTTTTATATCGTGCGCATGCGCTTTATATTGCAAGTAAACGTTGTACATTGTATCGGCAGCCGTTTTGTAACATACTTCAAAATAGCGTTTGGTAAGAGCCACTAAATCTACGTCGATATCCCAACGAAGTTTGGTTTCAAGATAACTTTTCAAGTTGCCCCACGCGGTACAAGTGCCTATGTTTTGGGTCTGACCTTGGTCGTTTAGTACCATAGTACCAGATTCTGCTAAAAGTTTATAGAAATCTTTTTTGATTATAAAACTATCGTAAGGAACGAAATAGTTTTGGAAGTTAACGTCGTAAATCCAGAAGGTAAAATTATTGGTAAGCGCTCTCCACGCCAAAATGTTTTCCTTTCTTTCCTTGTTTACTTCGTGCTTAAAATCAAAAGTGTTGTAAACGCTTAGCGACGCCATTTGCACGCCGACGTTAGGTCTGCACACCATATCGGGGTGATTAGCCTTGTATTTACCCGTTTCAGAATTGTAAACGGCAGGCGCTTCTTCAACGTCTTGATAAGCAAGGAAAAGAATTTTCAAATCTCTCTTATACGGTTCGCCTTCAGGGGTTTCAAACCACTCGTTCATCATATCTGACAATCTGTTGCAAAGAAGAACGAGCAAAGATGATTTAGCGCCGTAGTAGTTAGATATAGCGTTGCAATCGTCGCAGTTACAGAAACCTTTATTATCCCTTTGGCTTATGGTAAAGATATCTGCTTGGCTCTTAGTAAGACCAAGTTTTATTACGTTTGCAATTTCATTAACGAAAGCGTTATATTCGGTCATATCCGCATTAGGGTCAAGCAAGTTGGTATGAGCTGAGAAACATAACTGACCTTCTTTAATTTCGGTAATATCCGAAGTCGTGTACCATCTTGGGTGTTCTTCTAAGAATTTTTCGTAAGGAAGAATTTGGAATGCGTTGTGAACGTTGTTGTAGTTGTTTTGTGGAATACTCCAACCGGAAATAGGAACAACTCTCATACGGTTAG
>JAFTIK010000003.1 GCA_017456945.1 Clostridia bacterium | reverse complement strand
TTTCCCCGAAACGGATTATTATAGCGAACAAGTTGATACCCCTTCTAACCGAGAACTTTATAGTATGACGGATTTGAGTTGGATAGAAGATAAAAAGATACTGTTAAGGATATATATAGTAGATAGTAGTCTAGGAAACTGCTTTATGACCTTTTCGTTTAAGAAAGACGAAGTTGGTGTGTATATGACCAAACGCGCTGAATTCTTTATGAACGATTATCAAGGCAATGCGGGTGGATATAAAAAGAAATAAAAAAACGCTCTGCGAAATTTCGCAGAGCGTAATTTTTTTGTTCGGATTATTTAATGATTGTGGGAACGAAGAAGTATATAATAAAGAGAACAGCCACGATAATGGTAACGATAGAAACGTTCCAAGCGGGTTTTTCTTTCTTTGTGATAGCGTATTTGATAATATCAACTACGTAGCAGATAACGCTAATAACAACGTAAGAAAGGATTGCCCAACCGATACCCTTGGTAATCGAATAGCCTAAAGGCATAATAGCGATAGCAAGGAAAGCGGGAACAGCAGTTCTAATATCAGAGAAATCAACGTTTTTAATGTTCTTCATCATAAGTACGCCTACGTAAACGAGAGCAGATGCAGCAGCAGCGCTCGGAATCATTGCGAATACGGGAAGAGCAAAAATTGCAAGGAAGAACATAATAGCCGTTGTAAGAGCGGTTAACCCAGTTTTACCACCAGTAGCAATACCAGCGCCAGATTCTACGAAAGTGGTAACGGTAGAAGTACCAAACAAAGCGCCGGTACAAGTTGCGATAGAGTCGGCATACATAATTTTGTTATAGTTTAGCGGAACGCCGTTTTCATCCATAAGACCAGCAGCAGAACAACAACCTACACAGGTGCCCATTGTGTCGAACATATCGATCATACACATAGTAATGATAAGCATTATAGCTGTCATAATAGAGCCTGCAGGAAGATTAAAGCCTTCGGTAACAGCAAGACCGAACACACCGTTTTCGCCAAAGTAATTAGCAAAGTTTTCCCAGAATTTCCAAGTAATACCAGCTTCACTACCAGTTACAACTGAAAGGTTGGTAACACCAAGGGGAATACCTAAAACAGTAGCTGCAAGGATACCGATAATAACAGCGCCTTTAACTTTGAAATGATCAAGAATAGCAATAACGAACAAACCACCTAAAAGAACTAAACCGTTAGCAGGGGTAACAGCTAGTGAACTGCCCCAGTTAACAATTTGTTCTTCCCATTTAGAGAAATCGAGAACTGCTACTTGAGTATATTGATTAGTTACGATGAAACCAGCATTTTGGAAACCGATATATGCAATAAATAAACCGATACCTACAGGTATAGCAGTTCTGATTGCAGCAGGAATACCTTCAAAAATCTTTTGACGCAAAGAAACGCCTTTAATGCTTACGATAGAAAGAATTAAGAATAAGATACCAGAAATAAGTACCATAAACATAGCGTTTGCAAGAGAGAAACTAAAGTGATAAGAGCCAAAGCCTACGCCACCACCGATAATAGATCCAACTAAAGAGTTAAGTCCCATACCAGGTGCTTGCGCTAACGGAAGTTTGGCAAGGAACGCCATCAATAGCGTACCCACTATTGCACCGAAAGCCGTAGCAATAAATACCGAAGTCCAATAGGGGTTATCGGTAGCGGTAAAAGTGGGACCGTTGTTACCCATAACACCGCCCCAGAAGAACTGGTTGGGGTTAACGGTTAAGATGTAGCACATTGCAAGGAAGGTAACGATACCAGCGATAATTTCTGCTTTGATGCTACTGCCACGTTCTGTGATTCCAAAGAACTTATCAATTCTGTTCAAGGGTTTAACCGCTTGATTAGTTTGAACTTGTTCTTGAGAATCGTTGTTCAAATTACTCATAACAAAAATCTCCTTTTGTAAAAATTTTATATAAAAATAATAACATTAAAATTAAAACAATGCAATAAAAAAACGAAAAATTTTCAAGGTTTTTTCAATAATTTTTTTAATTCTTATATATCTATATATAAAATCAAAAGAAAAACGGGCGATTCAACATTGTGTGAATCGCCCGATTTTAAGGAAAAATAAATATTTATTTAAGGATTAAACTTTTATTTGCAACCGCAACCACCGCCGAAACCGCCTAAGAATCCGCCGTTTCCGCCTTTAGCGCAACAACAAATCAAAAGGAGAGCAATAGGCAAACAGTAGCAACTGTTGAAGAGACCGTTCAAACATCCGCTCTTGCAAAGGCAGATGATAAGGAGAATAATCAGAATCCAAAGACAGCAGTTATTATTGCCGAATAAATCAAAACCGTTCATATAAGTACCTCCAAAGTATATAAACTCTTCGCCTATGTAAAAATTTGTTATTTTGGCGAAGTTTCTACTATCAATATAAGATAATGCAAGGAAAAATGTTCCAAAGCGATTATATTTATTTGCTATCAAATAATTTTTGTGTTAAAATAAATAAGCTAGGTGGCGAATATCAAATAGAGTTTGACCACGTTAACGGCAAAAATATTTTTCTAACGGGTATCAAATAGAACCCGATCGGAGGCAAAAAATGAATAACAAACAAAAGTTTTTCTCTACGAAAAACGTCGTCTATTTGGCGATACTAACGGCTCTTTTAGTGGTGCTTAACCTTTTAAGTACGGTGTTTAAGATTATCACTAACGTAAACCTAACTCTTATTCCCATAGTTTTGGGCGCGCTTTTGCTCGGCGTTAAGGGTGGGCTTATACTAGGGCTAATTAGCGGGCTTATGACTTTTATATTCGGCGTAACGGGGGTTGACCCTTTCACGAATATTTTATTCGTAAACCAACCTATCTTAACCTTTTTAACTTGCACGGTTAAAACTACTGCGGCAGGCGCGCTCGGCGGGTTACTTTACGGGGTGACAAAAAGTAAAAATAAATACGTTGCTACTTTCGTGGCGGCGGGCGTAGTTCCGATAGTTAATACCGCGGTATTCATTATCGGCGCGCTTACTATGTATAACGTAATCGCAACCAACTTTTCCGAAAACGTTTTATACTTCTTGGTAATCGTTTGCGCAGGGGTAAATTTCTTAATAGAATTTGCAGTTAACCTTTTGGTTGCCCCCGCAATACACGCCGTAATACGCGTTTTGGATAAAACGGGGGAATAATATGCTTTTAGCAATAGATTTAGGTAATACTAACATTAAATACGGCGTATTCGACGGGGAAAAACTCGTTGCGTCTTTCCGTGTGTCGTCTAGGATATCTAGAACGGCAGACGAATACGGGTCGGTGCTCGTAGGGCTACTTACTAATAGCGGAATAAAGAAAGGGGATATCGACGGAATTATTTTCTCGTCGGTTATACCAAACCTTAATTATACTATATGCCATATGTGCGAATACTTTTTCGGCATTACACCCCTAATGGTAGGGCCAGGTATTAAAACGGGGCTTAACATTAAGGCGGATAACCCCAAGGAAGTTGGCGCGGATATTATAGTAAACAGCGTTTCGGCGTTCAATAAATACGGTGGTCCTTTGGTCGTAATAGATTTCGGCACGGCAACCACTTTCGACGTGGTTAGTGATAAATGCGAACTTATCGGCGTAGTAATCGCGCCAGGTATAAAGACTTCGTTAGAAGGGCTTGCAACCAAAACGGCGCAATTACCTATGGTTGAACTTGACGCGCCTAAAACGGTTATAGGTAAAAACACCAAGCATTGCATGCAGTCGGGTATAATATTCGGCTTTGCAGGGCTTGTGGATAACATTATAAGAAAAATAAAGAAAGAGCTTAAAGTAGAAGAAATTAAGGTCGTAGCGACGGGTGGTCTTGGCGAGATAATCGCAAACGAAACCAAATCGGTATCGTTGGTAGACAGAACGCTCACGTTAGACGGATTAAGACTTATTTACGAACTCAACAGACAGTAGGAGGTAGTTGTATGAAAAAAGCAGGCGTTGCTATATTAGGTCTTGGGGTAGTAGGTGGTGGCACTTATCAAATACTCACCGAAAAAAGAGAATTTTTTAAGAAAACTCAAGGGGTTGACGTTACGGTTGAAAGCGTTCTCGAAAAGAACGTTGACAGAGCGTTATCTTTGGGTATTGAAAGGGAAAAGGTTGCTTCTAGCATAGAAGAAGTAGTTACTAACCCCGCAGTAGATATCGTAGTAGAAGTTATCGGTGGCGTAGAACCGGCAAAAACTTTCGTGTTAAAAGCGCTTATGAGCGGTAAGTCGGTTGTAACTTCCAACAAAGAACTTTTCGCTAAGCATTGGCCGGAACTTGAATCGGCTGCTAAAAAAATGCGCGTAGGTCTTTTTTACGAAGCAAGTTGCGTTGGTGGCGTTCCTATTATCAGAACTCTTCACGACGGTATGCAGGCAAACGATATCAAGGTTATTAAAGGCATCATAAACGGCACAACCAACTACATTTTAACCAAAATGGCTTACGAAGGTTGGTCGTACGAAGAAGCGCTTAAAGAAGCGCAACGCTTGGGTTACGCAGAATTCAATCCTACCGCAGACGTAGAAGGGTTTGATGCGACTTATAAACTTTCAATCCTTTCAAGCCTTGCTTTCAACACCAAGATTTGTATTGAAAACGTTTATCGTGAAGGTATTACCGAAGTTGATAAAGAAGACATTGCTCTCGGCAAACAACTCGGCTACACCTTAAAACTTTTGGGTATCGGCAAAAAGACGGAAAAGGGTATTGAAGTTAGGGTACATCCCACCTTTATCAAGTCAGACGATCCTTTGGCATCTGTAAACGATTCGTTTAACGCCGTATTTATCGAAGGCGACTCAGTTGGTGAAATTATGCTATACGGTCGTGGCGCAGGCGCGCTTCCCACGGGTAGCGCAATCGTTTCCGACGTTATCTACGCTATTAAACATCAAGAATATTATTACGCCAACTTTAGAAACGACGCTGAAGGAAACAAGAAAACCAAGTTCGTTAAAGACTTTAAGTCGCAGTATTACATCAGACTTTCGGTTAAAGACCAGTCGGGCGTTCTCGCAAAGGTTTCGGGAACTTTCGCTAAACACGATTTAAGTCTTAAAGCCGTACAACAGGTAGCGTCGGGTGATGGTGAGGCGCAAATAGTTATAACCACTCACGAATGCCCCGAAAGCCAAGTTAAAAAGGCTTTGGCAAAACTCGTTTCACTTGACGAAGTAATCGCCGTTAAAGGTACTGTAAGAATAGAAGAATAATTGATTAAGGGACTGTTCGCAGTCCCTTTTAAGTGTCAGAACAGGGGGTAAACCTTATGAAAGATAGAGTTGCTCTTCTTACGGGCGCTGGTGGCGGAATAGGTAGAGCCATTGCCGTAGCGCTTGCAAAAGATGGTGTTAATTTACTACTTTTCGTTGGCAACAATCTAGAGAAACTTGAAGAAACGGCTAAACTCGTAAAAGAGTACGGCGTGGCTTGTACTGTGCAGAAAGGGGATTTAACAGATTACAACCAAATGCAGTCGGCTTTTAATCAAGTTGTAAAAACCAACGGAAAAATAGATATTCTAATAAACAACGCAGGTATGGCTTTTAACGCACCTATAGAAGATACGCCCGTGGAAATTTTTGATAAAATTATGAACTTAAACGCGCGCGTTCCTTATCTTCTAACAAGGCTTGCTTTGCCTTATCTAAAACAGTCTAATAGGGCTAGCATAATCAATATATCTTCGGTGGTTGCGCACGCGGGCTACCCCGATCAAAGCGCTTATAGCGCGTCAAAACACGCGCTTATAGGCTTTACTAAGGCGCTTGCGAAAGAAGTTTATAAAGATGGAATTAGGGTGCACGCCGTATCCCCAGGTGGCGTTTATACGGATATGATAAAGATTGCTCGCCCCGACCTTACTTCCGACGGTATGATTTTGCCAGAAGAAATTGCAGATATAGTTATATTCTTACTTAAAAACCGCGGTAACGCCGTGATAGATGAAATTATCGTTCATAGAGCGCCCAAAGAACCTTTTTTAGTGTAAAATGAAAATACGAAACGATTATAGGCACACGCTTGCCGCATGTTTTAGCGCTAGTATATCGCAAGCGATTATAGTTAATTTTATACCTTTACTTTTTATAACTTTTTCCGTGCAGTACGGCATTTCTTTGGAAAGAATAACCTTGCTCGTAACCCTAAACTTTTCCGTTCAGTTGTTGACCGATATAGTCGCTACTAGAATTATAAAGTACATAGGGCATAGGGTCGGCGTAGTTTCTGCAACCTTCTTTTCCTTTTTGGGATTGATGGGGCTAGTGTTCTTGCCTGATATTTTGCCACCGTATACCGCTTTAATTATAAGTATGATGATTTGCGCTATGGGCGGTGGCTTAACCGAAGTGCTAGTAAGCCCTATTATCGAAGCCTGCCCAACCAAGAAAAAGGCGGCAATTATGTGCTTGGGGCACTCGTTCTATTGTTGGGGAACGGCGTTCGTTATAGCCGTGTCAACCTTGCTTTTCTTTTTGGTTGGAAGGGAAAACTGGAAAATCCTAACTCTTATTTGGGCAATAGTTCCCTTTCTTAACACCTTATATTTTTTATTCGTTCCCATATATAACGATAAAAACGAAGATAGTACGGGCGGGGGAATAAAAGCCTTGTTTAAGTCGGGAACTTTCTGGCTCTTCGCTCTACTTATGGTATGCGCGGGCGCAAGCGAACTTTCTATGGGACAATGGGCGTCTGCCTTTGCGGAAAGCGCGCTTAAAGTAGATAAATGGGTTGGCGACTTAATAGGCCCTTGTACTTACGCATTGCTTATGGCGGTTGCAAGAACCCTTTACGCCGTATTAAGTGAAAAAATGAATTTAAGAATATTCATTATAGTTTGCTCGGCGCTTGCAATTGCAACCTACGTAGTAGCGTCTTTCTCACAAATACCTTTACTGTCGCTTGTCGCGTGTGGGCTTTGTGGTTTCTCTACGGGTATTCTTTGGCCGGGAACGCTCAGTATCGCTACCAAAACTATCGGTGCAAGCACGGCTTTGTTCGCGCTTTACGCTGTGTTCGGTGACCTAGGAGCAACGGTAGGGCCTACTATCGTGGGTATGGTTTCGGGCGCGTTTAACGACGATTTAAGAAAGGGGCTGGCTTGCATAATAATCTTCCCCATAATTATAATTATAGGTATGCTTCTTTCAAAGAAAAAGAAGAAAAAAGAAGATTTAGAAATAAAATAAAAAAGAAAAAAGCACTCGTTTGAGTGCTTTTTTAGTTTAATTAAATTTTTATACTTTCTTATTAAAACAGTCGCAACGGTGCGTGCCAACGTAACCGGTATCCCTACACTTTTCGCAAGCAAAACGGGGGGATAAGTCTTCTATTGTAAGATTTTTGGTCGCTAGCAAATTTTGTATTTTTTCAGTAAGCGCTTTTTGCTCTTTTTCAAGGGTGTTAAGCGCGTTTTTATTATTAGAAAGTTCTGCGAACGCAAGGTCCTTTTCCATACCGTTAAGCCTACCGTAAGCGGGCGCAAACCCTTCTATACTCATAGCGATTTCATTGTTTTTCTGCGCTCTAGAATGGGCTATAGAACGTCTTCTTTCATATTCTCTGTTATAGGTTTCTTGAGAGTTATCAACCGAGGTAACCGCAAGTTCTGAAAGGGTTTCGGTATCGAAAACGCTATTGTTTTTCCAGTTGCTTAAAATGCCGTTCATATATTGAATAGGCGAAGATTTGCCTGCCGAAAGTTTAGCCGCTTCCAAAATCATTTCTTCGGTAAAATTCCAACCTTTCCAAGTGTTAACGTTTTCCTTGTCCCAAGGGTTGGGGCGTCTATTGATGCCTAGGGTAATTAGCAACTTTTTAATAAATTCATCAGTCTTTTTAAGGCTTTCAAAGTAGTCGCCAACGCTAGAAAGGTCTATAATACCACGACCGCGCAAACTTTCAAGCAGTTCATCCATATCCGCAAGGGTGTTTTTACCCGTCTTAAAGCAAACGCTTGCAACGAACAAAAGAGTTTCGTCGGTAAAGCCGTAAGATAACCATTTATTAGTATAGGTATCTATAACCGTATCTAAAACTTCCACGGACATAGAAAGCGCTTTATTGATTTTTATTGCTAAATCGTAAACTGCTTGGCGCTTGTTAAAGTAGTCGGCAATTTCTTCTTTGGAAAAGCATTTTATCGAGTAAAGTTGCATAAGCAAATCGTTTAGTTTGATAATACTTCCTTTTTTAAGTTGCTTTGCCGCAAACAAAATACTTTCAGGCTCGAAATTTAATTCGTGCGTCCACTTTTTGAAAAGATTTCCGTCTTCAAAATCGGGTTGGCGTTTAATGCCCATAGCGTTTAATACGCGCTGTATCTCAGATGAACGCAAAACGTAAGCAGATAATTCGTTCTCTATTTTTCCCACCGAAGTAAGCCCGCGGTTACCGAAATCTTTAGCAACCTTAATAACGTATTTATAGGTTATGTTTCCACCTTTAAGGTCAATGCAATATTTAACTATCATAAGCATTGCGTCGGGTTTAATGGAATAGTTTTCCATAACGTTAAAATATTCGGTGTATTCGTTCGTGGATATCATTCGGTCGGGGAAGAAAGATTGAAGACCTTTGGTAAACTCGGAATATTTTTCCGCCTTAAACTTGCGTGGTTTAACGGCAAAAGCCGAACGAACGGGCAAGTAGTGCACGGTAAACGGCTCTTTGGAAATTATAGAAACGAGCCCGAATTCTTCCCAGTAAAGAAAATTTTCAATTACTTGTATTTCAGTCATACCAAGGGCAGATGCGAAATCTGCAATCGACCCGTTTTTTTGCGGATTTTGGCATAAGAAAAGTCCGTAAAGGTAAACCTTAACGGCATCACCGTCCGAAGACGCCAAATATTCGTTAATGAAAGCGTTTTCCACACTAGTAAAAGAAGATGCGGAAAATTCTTTTGAATAAGAACAGGTCATATAAAATCCTTGTCAATAAAAACTAAAAAATGCTTGCGTTGATTTTATTTATAGTATATAATATATAAATACTAATATAAGGGGAAGTATCCCTATTCGGCAAATCCGAGTAAATGATATTATAAACGAAGATTAGATAAACATCAACTTAAATTTCCTTATTTTTCAGGAAAAAATATACTTTAATAGGTTATAAAGGCAAAAAACAGGAGAAAATATGGCAGGGACTATACTGACGCCGGTGGCAATTTGGCGAAATTTTAAAATCGATCAAGTACCCACGGCAACGGCATTGTACGAAAAGCGTGAAAATAGCGTTATATATACGGGCGTTAGAATTAACGGCAGAAAGACTAAAGACGGGCAAGTTGGTATTTTTGCCGAACTAGCAAAGGCAAAATCGGCGTTTGACGCGCCTGCAATTCTACTAGTTAAAGATATCGGCAGGAATTCAGATGAGAAATTAGTTGAAAAACTAGTTAAGCAAGGTTTCGTGGTCTTATCAGTCGATATAGGTGGTTTAGGTCAAAATAAAGAGTATTATACCGAATACCCCGAATCGCTAAGTTACGCTAACTTCCAAAACGTAAAAGACACCCTTCGTGAAGTTAAAAAAGGCGCAAACGAAACTTGTTGGTACGAATGGACGGTTGCCGTTAGATACGCTTTGTCTTTCTTCAAGAATATGATAGGCATAGGCAACGTCGGCGGTTTGGGTTTAGGAAGGTCGGCAACGGTTATGTGGCAGGTCGCAGGGACTGATGAAAATCTTGACTGCGTGGTTTTTGCTCTCGATTCGGGTTGGAGATGTTATCGTGGAACGCACAAGTTCGGTGGGGTAGAGCCACAGTTTTCCGACGACGTGTATAAATATATAGCGGGCATAGAGCCTGAGGCGTACGCTTCGCACGTTAAATGTCCCGTGCTTATGTTATCTGCAACTAACAGTAACGAGTTTGACGTCGATAGGGCTTACGACACGATAAACAGAACTAATGAAGAAATTTATACGGCAGTTCAGTATTCGGTTGGAAATACCGATAACGTGGCTTCGGTGGCTTATGAAAATGCGGTTACCTTTTTTAAGAACTATCTAGTCAAAGATAAAAAGGTTTACCTTGCTGGGGAAATAGACGTTAAGGGTGAAATAGTTGAAGGTAAATTTTTAGCAACCGTTACGCCCGATAAAAAAGACCTTAAAGAAATCGTATTTTACGTTGCCGAAGGAATGGCGGACCCTGCGTTGCGCTCTTGGAATAAAATAACCTTACCCGTGGAAATTAAAAACGGCGTTTATACTTTTGAATATAAACCATATCATCAATCGGGTATAGTAACATTTTTTGCATCGGCTACTTATAAATCTGGGTTTAGCGTATGCTCTGCAATTCAAGCAAAGCGTTTCGAGCCTGAAGAAATAGCCTTTGCCTATAAGTCAAAAATAATTTATTCGTCAAGAATACCCAACGCGGAAAGTACGTTTTTCGCTGAAAGTGGTAATGACGTCGTTAACGTTGACGATAATAATAAAGTGGTTAAGAAAAAAGGGCCTATGGGCATGGAAGGCGTATCGGTTAAAAACGGGGTAGTTACTTTTAAGATGATAACCGAAAAAGATAAACCGCAAGTAGATTCAATGTTGATATTCGACTTGTATTCGCCTGAAAACACAGAATATACCGTTTCGCTAATAGCCGATTACTTTGGCGAGCGCGTAGAGTATTTCTGTACGGGTAGTATTTACGGTGGGGATATTTGGCATAATATCAAACTTAACAGAAACAGGTTTAAGACGGCGGAAGGTATGCCTTTAAAAAATTACGAAAAGATACAAGCGTTAAAGTTCAAAACGGAAAAGGACGGGCTTATTAACAACGCGCTTTGGGTATAAAAATGAAATTCAACGTAGGTGGAAAAATAACGGCAAAGAAACCGCACGTTTGCGGTAGTACGGAATGGTTGGTGGTAAGAACGGGGGCAGATATAAAACTAAAATGCGCAAAGTGTGGGCGCGCCTTGTTTTTATCCGTTGATGAAACGGCGAAAATTACCAAAAAGTATTCCGAGCCGAACGGAGAGATTGATGATCGGTCGTAACAAAAATGATACAACTGAATATTTTATAGACGGTCGGATTTCCATTAGAAAGGACCTTAATCAAGAAAAGATTGCAGAACACCGTTCAAATTTAAAGTTCTTAATTTGCGTTGGTTTGATTTTAATCTTAATGCTTGCTATTAGTTTGCTTAATACTTTCGTCTTTTTTAGCGTACAAGTAAAAGGTCAATCAATGGAAAACACTCTCTATACGGGCGATTACTTGATTGCTAATCGCGTTAAGGATATAGAGCGTGGCTCGATAGTTATTATAAAGGGCGAAAACAAGACGGACGACAGTTGGCTTATCAAGCGAGTTATAGGCTTGCCAGGTGAAAGGGTTAAAATTCAGGGCGGGTACGTATATCTTTCTAAGGACGACGGTGCAACTTGGTCAAAACTCAACGAGCCGTATTTGACAAAGCAAGGGGTAACCGACACCACGCAGTCAGATGGGAAAACCGAGTGGATTATCGGTGAAGAAGAATATTTTTATCTTGGCGACAACAGAGAAAATAGTTCTGATAGCAGATATAAGTATTACGACGTTTGCGATAGAGAGCAAATCGTCGGCGTGGTGGAAAACTGGTCGTTAAGCGTAGCGAATTTCTTTCGCGCTTTTAAAAGGTAGGTAGAGTATGTTACCGTTTAAGAGTCGATTGTTATTCGGCGTGATAGGTAAAACTATCGGTTGGATTTTCAAAATAATATATAAGGCGTTGGCTTTTATTAATTTTCAATTTACGTTGTTGGTGCTTTTAGTCGGTGGCGTTCTATATCTTACGGGCGTAATAGAAGAAGGCAACGCAATGAGTACGGTGTTTTTATTTGCGCTGGCAATTTCCATAGTTGTTGCAATAATTTCAACTACGAATAAGTTGCTAGGCGGTGGCAAATAGGTTGGTAAATCAAAGGGCGCGCAAATAATTTCAGAACAATCTAACGCCCCCGTAAAGGTTAGCCAAGAGCAAGAAGAAAATACCGACCAAGTTGAAATTAAAACTTCGGTAGTTCCAAAATATTTTAAGGTAAAACAACACCCAAATTATCTTATGGCAGAGTACTCAGATAGGTACGAACTGTATAAGGTTGCGGGTGGGAAAATGATAAAAGTCAGAACGGACTTAAAACGATAAACAAAAAGAAAAAACGGAGATAAAACTGTGATTGATTATTTTGTAGAGAAAGATTATCTTGACGTAAAGAAACAAAGAAAAAACACTTTAATCTTGTATTTTATTATACTCGGATTATACGTCGCGTTTAGCGTAGCAATGTTTTGGTGGTACAGAACTTTGCCGTATATGTCTAAAAAGATAACTACGGTAAAAATCTTACACTATTCGGGTACGGCTTTAATGATGGTATTTTCACTTTTGTATTTAGGCATAAAGTATAAAAGGGTAAACAAGTTTTATTTTTTAACGATAAATCTTATGAACGGGCAAAGGGAAACTTCCACGGGCAGTTTTTTTGAATACGACGAAACTTTGCAGTATAAAGACGGGGTAGATTTTAAGGCGCTTATCTTTATCGAGTG
>JAFTIK010000015.1 GCA_017456945.1 Clostridia bacterium | reverse complement strand
TAACTCTCGGCGAATACAAAGGTATAAAGTTTAAGAAAAACGTATATAATGTAAAAGATGAAGACGTTGATGCAGAAATTGCGCGTCTTCAAGAACGCAATTCCCGTATGGTAGAAGTTACCGATAGAGCAGTTAAGGACGGGGATACCGTTATTATCGACTACTCTGGTAGTGTTGACGGGGTTAAGTTTGACGGTGGTACGGCAGAAAAGCAAACTCTCGTTATCGGTAGCAAGACCTTTATTCCAGGTTTTGAAGAACAGGTTATCGGTATGAATATCGGCGAAGACAGAGATATTAACGTTAAATTCCCCGAAGAATATCACGCTGAAAATCTTAAGGGTAAAGACGCTGTTTTTGCTATTAAACTTCACGAAATCAAGGTTAAAGAACTTCCTGAACTTACCGACGACTTTATTAAAGACGCAGTAGGCGCAGAAAGCGTTGCCGCTTATAAAGAAGAAACTAAGGCAAGACTTGAAAAGCAAAACGCCGACAGAGCAGATAGAGAACTTGAAGACGAAATCGTTAAAAAGATTACTGAAACGAGTGAAACGGATATTTGCGACGCTCTTATTGAAAACCAAATCGACCGCATGGTTCAAGAAATGGAATACAGAATGTCTTACCAAGGTCTTAAACTTGATGATTATCTTAAATACATGGGTAAGACTATGGAAGAGTTTAGAAAGGGCTATGAAGAACAGGCTAAAGAAATCGTTAAATCTCAACTCGTAATTGAAAAGATAATCGAAACTGAAAAGATTGAAGCGACTGAAGAAGACGTTCAAGCAAGAGTAGAAGAAATGGCAAAGGCTCAGAATAAGCCTGCACCCGACGTTAAGAAGAATATGGGCGCGCGCCAACTCGACTACATTAAGAACGAAATCGTTATTAAGAAACTCTTTGAAACCTTAAAGAACGCAAACGTTATTGAATAATTAAAGTATAAAATATGCGGAGGACGTATATGAATATAAAGAACACGGTTGTACCTTACGTTGTAGATAAAACCGACAAGGGCGAAAGAACGTACGATATTTATTCTAGACTTTTAGAAGATAGAATAATATTCTTGACGGGCGAGATAAACGACGCCGTTGCAGACGTCGTAGTTGCTCAACTTATCTATCTTGAAGGTAAAGACCCCAACAAAGATATTTGTCTTTATATCAATAGCCCAGGTGGTAGCGTAACGGCAGGTATGGCTATTTACGACACTATGAATTATATCAAATGTGACGTAAGCACCATTTGTATCGGTCTTGCCGCTAGTATGGGCGCTTTCCTTTTGTCTAGTGGGGCAAAGGGAAAGAGATACGCGCTTCCTAATAGCGAAATTATGATACACCAACCTTTAGGTGGCGCGCAAGGTCAGGCTAGCGATATTAAAATTCAAGCCGACCATATCATAAAAACCAAACACCGCTTGAACAGTATTCTTTCTGCTAATAGCGGTAAGCCTTACGAACAGGTTGAGAAAGATACCGACAGGGATAATTATTTGTCGGCTGAAGAAGCAAAAGAATACGGGCTTATCGACCAAATATTCGTTAAGCGTCCGTAATTTTCGGAGAATTATGAAAGAAGAAACACAAGAACAATTACAATGTTCGTTCTGCGGTAAACCCAAGGAACTAACCAAGCGTCTTATAGCAGGTCCTAACGGCGTATATATTTGCGACGAATGCGTAGAAGTTTGTCGTGAAGTTATGAAAGAAGAAAATCTTAAGGCGAAAGAAAGTCAGCCGGTAGAACTTCTTAAACCTGCAGAAATTAAAGCCAAACTAGATGAGTATATAGTTGGGCAAGACCAAGCCAAGAAAGTTTTATCCGTTGCTGTATATAACCATTATAAAAGAATAAATTCTTTGGCAAAGGGTGATAAAGACGCCGTTGAGATTGATAAGAGCAATATTTTGCTTTTAGGACCAACGGGTAGCGGTAAGACCTTGCTTGCTAGAACGCTTGCTAAAATTTTAGACGTTCCGTTTGCCGTTGCAGACGCTACGACTTTAACCGAGGCGGGCTACGTTGGCGAAGACGTTGAAAATATTCTCTTAAAACTTATTCAGAACGCAGACTTTGATATCGCAAAGGCTGAAAAGGGTATCGTTTATATCGACGAAATCGATAAAATAGCAAGAAAGAGCGAAAACGTTTCCATCACGCGAGACGTTTCGGGCGAAGGCGTTCAACAAGCGCTTTTGAAAATTATTGAAAGTACGGTTGCTTCCGTTCCACCACAGGGTGGTAGAAAGCATCCGCAACAAGAATGTTTGAGAATAGACACCACTAATATTCTTTTTATTTGCGGTGGCGCGTTCGTTGGCTTGGAAGATATTATTTCCAAACGTAAAGAAAACGCTTCTTTAGGTTTTGGCGGTAACGTAGAAAAAGCTAAAGACGGTAGTTATAATCTCGTAAAAGAAGTTCAACCCCAAGACCTTATTAAATACGGTTTAATTCCAGAATTTATCGGAAGAATTCCTATTACCGTAGGTTTGCAACCGTTAGATGAAAATGCTCTCGTGAATATCTTAACCGAACCCAAAAACGCTCTCGTTAAACAATATAAGAGATTGATAGGTTTAGATAACGTTGAATTAGAAATAACCGAAGATGCAGTTTTAGCGGTAGCAAAACGCGCTATTGAACTTAAAACGGGCGCAAGGGGATTGCGTACTATTTTAGAAAATCTTATGATTGATACGATGTACGATCTACCGACCGAAAAGGATATAGAAAAGGTTATAGTAGATAAAAACGTTGTAACCGAAGGTGCTAAACCAACGCTTATCAAGAAAAATATTGCTTAAAAAATAGTGAATATCCCGCAAAAATTGCTTTTGCGGGATATGAAAATTTTATTGAAAAAATTTTTAAAAAACCTTGAAAAACATAGTAAAAACGTTTGACATTAAGTATTGTATTAGTTATAATGTATAAGCTGTGTAATCTGGGTTGATGCGGGAAGTTACTTAAATTGCCTGATCGGCAATAGATAATTTCCGCTGACAAGTGTGGGGGCAAGACCCCTGCGACTAACTTCAAATTAGAATTAGTACGGTCATTCGCAGCGACTTAAAAAAGTTAAGTATCGGCGAATGATTTTTTTATTATCGAAAATTGACACACACGGCAGAGTTTACAGAGCACACAAAAAGTTAGGTAAAAAAGGAGAAACAAAAAATGGCAAGTCAAAAAATCAGAATTAAACTTATGTCTTATGACGTAGAAATGCTC
>JAFTIK010000014.1 GCA_017456945.1 Clostridia bacterium | reverse complement strand
GAATATCGCGGGGTGGAGCAGCTTGGTAGCTCGTCGGGCTCATAACCCGAAGGTCAGGAGGTTCAAATCCCCTCCCCGCAACCAAAACAAGCACTTTCCAGCTAAAAAACAGCTGAAAAGTGCTATTTTTTTGCATTTTTTTAGCTTTCAAAAAGCCATTTGGGGCAATATTTGGGGCATTTTTACCATTTATTTAGTTTTTTACCTTCGGTAATTAGATATTCATCCGACAAATAAGTGTACGTTTGGTCTAGCGCACCCTCGGAATGACCCATAAAGTGATGGCGTGCGTGGTCAGAGATTCCAAGCTCCTTACATTTTGAGTTGAACGTCTTGCGCAAGTCTTTGGGTGAATGGTTTGGAAGAACAGCTTTCATAGCTCTATGCAATGACTCGTAATTTGGGAATGCCGGAATACCGTTGGCCAAAAATGGTTTTAATCGCGTGCAAATAGGAATACGCTTGTATTGAACTTTTTTTGTTTTGCGCTTACTGTTTACTGATACTATAAAATCCCCTTTAATTTCGCACTTATGCCATTCGTTCGGGCGCAGCCCACAATATAAAGATAGTGCTGCGGCCACACCGGCAACCGTGCCAGATAATTTTGAGAGCAGTTCGTCCTGCTCGGCCTGCGTTAAGACTGTACCAGTTTGTCTTTCGTGCTTTACGTAAAAAACAAGGTCTAACGGGTTTCGTTCTATAATGCCGTGCGCTATTGCGCTATTTAACGTTTGACTCAATAAAGACTTAACGTCTTCGGCTGTTCTGCCTTGCCCTTTGGCTAAAATACCATCTAGCAAAGCTTTGCATTGCGCAGGGTTTATTTTTCTAATAGGCATATCACCGAACGCAGGCAATATATGCCGCTTAAATACGCATTGATTATGATAAAACGTTTCTTCTGAAAGCTTTGGTTTTCTAAACGTATCAAAATAATAGCTAGAAAAAGCTTCAAATGTTGTAGGAATATTTTTGTGAACTAGCTTTTGCGGCTTTGCAAAAACACATTTTTGAAGAAAATTTTTCTTTGCCAGCTCAACGGTTTTGCCACAGGCGTTTATGTTATAAAAATCACGGCGGAATCGTATTTCATAAGTAAATGAATTTCCGCATTTGCGTTTTCGTATATGGCAACGCTTACCATCTAAATTTAAAATTCTGCTGATGTTTTTAGGCATACTTTTTAACTCCTTTTCTGTGAAAATTATAAAATCTTCTTCTGAAAAGAATTTTCCTTGTCGCGTGTTATTCAGTTGTAAAGCTGCATCTGCGCCGAGCTGCGGCTCAGGCGTTTCACCGTGAAACGGTGAAAAAGTAAAGCCGTTGAGTATTTTCTCAACGGCTTCGCTGGCTTGGTATGGTTGCATTTCAACGTTGCGGCGCTTAATCTCAGCCAAAAACTGGCTAATTTCGGCAAGGGTAGAGATAAATTCATCAATCTTTTTGTTTTCTTCCATAGTAAAAACTCCTTAAAATTTAATGGAGTTATTTTACTATAAAAACGGCCTAATTTATCAATACCGTATTTAACTTACTTTTTCAATTACTTAGTATTTTAAACAACTAACTAGGAAAAAGTAAGTTATTTTTTTATTGTTTGTTTTCGTCGCTAGAAAACTCTTTTTCCTGCACTACGTTTTGTATAATCCATATTTTGCCACAATCCATACAAACTGCTTTTACGCGTGTTTCGTGGTCGTACGGTTGAAACAATTTCAAAACGGAAATAGAAATCCAGTCTAAAATTGCAGATACAGATAATATTAAACCGATTATTCCAAGTGGCGCGGAGAAAAAGGGGATGGGAGTGCCTGACCCTCCAACACAATTATCAATAGCGATCATCATCATTATTAATCCAGGAACAATTAAAACAAAGCCAAAGAAGTATAAAAAAGTAAATAAAGCAAAGTATTTTTTCTCTTTCAGTTCTATGTATTCACTAAACACTTGAACTTTTTCGCTCCCACAGCGCGCACACTTTACGGGGCGCAGCTCTTCGGGTTGGTCGTTGGTTTGTTTTGAAACGTCAACCGGTTCGGTAACTACTTGTGCAGCTTCCGTTTTTTGTTCTGTACCGCAGTAAGGGCAAAAAACTAAATCCTTACTAATCTCTTTGCTGCATTTTTTACATTTAACTTTTTCTTCAATAACTTCGGGTTTTGCGTTTCTGTTTATTTTAGTACCGCAAAAAGAACAAAAGTTTAAACCATCACCTACGGGTCTTCCACAATTTTCACATTTCATAAAACTTTATCCTTAATTTTTTCTTTTTTACCAGCCAACGCACGTGCGCTAATTAAAAGCGCGTCGCGTCCGGCAAAGTTCATTTCATTAAAACAAGAAAGCAGTTCTCTCTCATCCGGTGTAAGCTGGTCAGTTAACTGACCGGCAGTTGTCTTGTAATTACTGCCCAGCAAATAATCAATACTAACGCAAAAAAAATCAGCAAGTTTTTTTAGATTCTCATATTTAGGTTCAGTATTGCCTAATTCATACTGCGAGTACGAATTTATTGAAACATTCAGCATTTTTGCTAATTGTAATTGTGTTAGATTGCGTTCTTTTCTTAAAGCTCGCAATCTATTTGCAAAAGTTTCCATAAAAAAATCCTTTTTGTAAATTTTATAATATAGAAATAAAAAATTCAAATTTTTTGTGAAAAGTATTGACAATTCATAAATTTTGTGATACAGTAAATAAAAATTCATAAAATTTGTGAATTTTGAAAAATATTCTCTCACATAACTGAATTTTGAAAATCAAAGCCATAAATATCCGCCTGTGAGCGTAAACGGCTTTAAAAATTAAAAGGGCGTTTATCAGGTGAGAGTGATAAACGCCTATTTTAAACTTTTAACGATTGAGAATTTTGAATATGGGTTGGGTAGCAAATATTTGTGCGTGGTTTATGAAAAAAACTGGAAGAGTAGAAGAAATTAATGAAAACAGCAATCAGACTATAATGCACGAACCGATTATAAAAGT
>JAFTIK010000104.1 GCA_017456945.1 Clostridia bacterium | reverse complement strand
GACCGACTATACACGTTATTCCGTTGCCGAACTTAATTTCTTCTTTATCGGCAAACGAGTTAAATCAGTAAAGTTCTACTTTATCGAAATTCACTTAAATTACCTACCCTGTCTTTTTATCGTTTCAAGCGCCTTTGACGCCGCTTGATTTTGCGCAATTTGCTTGCTACGCCCTTGCCCTTCCGCTAGATTTTTGCCGTTTAACAAAACGGCTTCCCTAAACACGGGATTATGGTCTGGCCCATTTTTACTTAAGGTTTGATAGGTGATGCTACCCATCTTTCTCTTCTGCACGTATTCTTGCAGTTCCACCTTGTAGATTGCCCCTTTAGCGTTAGGCTTGGCTTTGTTTTTTTGTTTTTCTTCGTAATTTTTGATTATGGTGTTAGTTATAAACTTTTTTACGGGAACTAACCCACCGTCTAAGTACATACCTGCAACAATGGCTTCGTACACGCTAGAAAACAACTTGTCGTCGTGACTGACGCTCTTTTCCTGCCCGTGCCCTAAAAGCACGTATTCATCTAGCCCGAGTTTATAAATGGCTTCAAGCAAGGGGGTTTTAGATACCATTTCCGCCCGCTCTTTAGTCATTAAACCTTCGTCACCCTTACACTTTTTGAAAAGGTACTCGGTTACTACGAATTCCATAATGGAATCGCCGAAAAATTCCAACCGTTCGTTATCCTTTTCGCCGTGTTCGTTGGCGTACGACGAGTGGGTAAAACACTTTCTTAAAAGCATTTTATCTTTGAAAGAGTAGCCGATTATGTTTTCCACCCCGTCAATATCAAAAATTATCATAACTACCTACTAATTGAAAACTATTTCTTCGGCGAGAAGTTTTTCGGTTATTCTATCAGAAATGTTAAACCCAACGTAATCTACCGCCTGTAAAATTGCAGCCTTGAACGTTCCCCTTTCAGACGAGCCGTGCGCCTTAATAACAGGTTTTTGAACGCCCAAGAACATTGCGCCACCAACCTTGGTGTAGTCGAGTTTATCTCTCATTTGCTTTATACTTTTCTTTAAGAAAAGACCGCCGATTTTGCCCGATAACGAGCCGTAAATGCTTTCTTTTAAGAGTTTAAGCACGCCCTTAAGCGCCCCTTCCATAGACTTTAAGGCAATATTACCGCTAAACCCGTCGGCTACGATAATATCGTATTCGCCGGAAATTAAATCTCTACCTTCGGTGTTCCCTACGAAGTTGATACCTTTAAGGCTCTTTAACACGGGGAAAACTTCGTGGTTTAGCATATTGCCCTTTTCATCTTCCGTACCGTTAGACAAAAGAGCAACTTTTGGGTTTTTCATACCCATTGCTTCGGCGTAAGCGGTAGCCATTAACGCAAACTGAACTAAGTTGATGTTCTTGCAGTCTGCATTTGCGCCAGAATCGCAAAGTAAAACTTTGTTATCACCCTTAAGAGAAGGCATTACCGGACAGAGCGCGGGGCGATTTACCCCCTTAATTCTGCCGAGTTTTAATGTTGCGCCAACCAAAACAGCCCCCGTAGAGCCTGCGGAAACGAAAGCGCCTGCTTCGGGGTTTTCTTTTAGTTCCTTAAAGGCTACGCAAATAGAACTGTCGGGTTTTCTTCTAATAGCGACAGTAGGTTCTTCTTCACAAGTGATAACTTCGCTAGCATCTAAAATCTCTATTCTATCTTTTTGGTATTTATATTCTGCAAGTTTGCTTTCGAGAATTTCCCTATTACCTACGAGAACTGCGGTAAAACCATCTCTCTCATTTACGGCAAGCACAGTACCTGCAACTACTTCGTTAGGCGAGTTATCCCCACCGAAACCGTCAATTAAAATCTTCATAAATCTCTCTCTTTATCTTTAGTTTTCTAAAGTGCCAACCGTTCTCGGGAAAGGCAATACGTCACGAATATTAGCAATACCCGTAAGGTACATTATAATTCTTTCAAACCCTAAACCAAAGCCCGAGTGAATTACCCCACCGTACTTTCTTAAATCCAAATAAGACTTATAGTCTTCGGGGTTAAGCCCACACTCGTTCATTCTCTTTTCAAGAATATCCATTCTTTCTTCACGCTGGCTACCACCGATAAGTTCGCCTATGCCCGGAACGAGCAAGTCGCTTGCGGCTACCGTCTTCCCGTCGTCGTTAAGGCGCATATAGAACGCCTTGATTTCCTTGGGGTAATCGGTTAAGAATACCGGCTTTTTGAAAACTTCTTCGGTAATATAGCGTTCGTGTTCGCTTTGAAGGTCAACGCCCCAGTAAACGGGCGCGTCGAAACGGTCTTTTACCTTTTCTAATATTTCTATGGCCTCGGTATAGGTAAGGCGCTTGAATTCGTTGTTCTTAACGTTGTTAAGTCTATCGATAAGCCCCGTATCTACGAACTTGTTTAAGAATTCCATTTCTTCCGCGCAAGTTTCCATTACGTAGTTGATAACGAATTTAACCATATCTTCAGCGCAATCCATATCGTCGGAAAGGTCGGCGAAAGCAAGTTCTGGCTCTATCATCCAAAACTCTGCTGCGTGGCGAACGGTGTTGGAGTGTTCCGCGCGGAAAGTAGGACCAAAAGTATATACGTTAGCGTAAGCCATTGCAAAGTTTTCTACGTCTAGTTGCCCAGACACGGTAAGACTTGCTTTCTTACCAAAGAAATCTTGCTTGTAGTCTGCGGTATTTTCTTCTGTCTTAGGAACATTATCCATATCCAAAGTAGTTACTTGGAACATTGCGCCCGCGCCTTCGCAATCGCTACCCGTGATAATGGGGGTATGAACGTAAACGAAACCGCGTTCGTTAAAGAATTTATGTATCGCGTAAGCCGCTTGGCTACGAATTTTGAATACTGCGTTAAAGGTGTTCGTGCGTGGGCGCAAGTGCGGAATACCACGCAAGAATTCCAAGGTGTGACGCTTTTTCTGTAAGGGATAATCGGGTGTTGAAGTACCCAAAACTTCCACTTTATCAGCGTTTATTTCAAAAGGTTGTTTATTTTCAGGGGTGAGAATTAAAGTACCCGTTACCGAAAGGCAAGCGCCTACGTTCTGCTTTGCAATTTCGTCGTAGTTACCCACCTTATTTCTATCGAAAACTATTTGACAATTCTTAAAATAAGAACCGTCGTTAAGTTCAATAAAACCGAACGATTTGCTATCTCTTATCGTTCTTGCCCAACCGCATACGGTTACCGTTTGCCCACCGAGTTCGTTTGCCGATTTAAATATCTTTCTAAGTTCCGTTCTTTTCATAATTACACCTTCGTTGAACTTTATTTAAAATAATACTTGTATATTATAACATAATCTAAGTTCATTTTCAAGAATTTTTAGTAAACAAATTAAAAAATCCCGCGGTTATTGCGGGACTTTTTAGCCTTTTAGATTTTATTCGCCGATTTTTTTAACGTAAGTTTGCCTACGCTTCCAAATTTCACTCTCTGCGAATTTCCATTGATTTTGGATATTTAGGTTATGTTCGAGCATAGGATTACTTTCGATATGCTCTATTCCATCTTCGATAATATTATTAAGTATTCTTGCTATTATAAGGGCGTTTATACCCGTATTTTTATATTTATGCTTGATACCAGTAAGCCCCATTTCCAACTGTTTGGGGGAATTTATAGATTTTAGCACCCCTATAAATCCCGTTGGGAAAAGTCTTCCTTTATGCTTAATTAACGGGTCTGCAATAGACGGTAAAACTATACCGAACCCTGCAACGTCGTCGTTTTCGTCAACCAAGAAACTCAAATACCTTGTGTTTACGATAGTTGCAAACTGTGATAAGACGTTCTTTCTTGCCCCGCCAACGATAGGAACGTACCCGTCTAAGTGCCCGTACGCTTCGTTAAGCGTGTCGAACATCTTGTCTCCGTACTTGTTTAGTATCTGCCTTACAGACATAGTTTCGGCAATATCTACGAGTTTGTATTTAGCCTTGATTTTCTCTGCCAAAGCGAGAATTCTAGCGTCGGGTTTTTCAGGAATTTTGAACTTAAATTCCACCCATTTAGATTCGTCTTTAAATCCGAGTTCTTCTATGCGCTTGAAAAAATATGGATAATAATAGTTGGTAGCGTAAGTACTGCGGATATCGAAACCTTCGGTAAGCATACCTTCCCTATCCGTATCGTTAAAGCCCCAAGGCCCGTGTATTGTATCCATACCGTTTTCCTTACCGAACTGCTCTACCGCGCAGATAAGCGCCCTGAAAACTTCTATATCGTCGATACACTCTAAACGGGAAAATCTTATGTATTTTTCGCCCGAAAGACGATTGTGTTCATAATTGATAAGCCCTGCTATTCTGCCGACGAGCTCCCCGTCTTTATAACACAAAAAGCCTTTGATTTTGTTTTCTTTAAGGTTAAAATTTTTCTTTGGATTAAAAGTATTAAGTTCATCGCCTATAAGGTTAGGAACGTAATACGGGCAGTCCTTATATAATTTCGTAGGAAATTCTGAAAAAATTCTTATATCCTTTTTCGTCTTTACTTCTTTAATTTCATTCAAACTATACTTCCTTCCTATTGGGTAAAAATGTATTTTCATTATACTACAATATAACGCAAAATACAAGCAAATAAAAAAATTTCTCGGATTTGCCCGAGAAATTTTGATTTTACAACATTTATGAGTTTTCTTGCGTCTTCTTTATTAACGCAGGTGGCGTTTCGTCTTTTAACGCCATTATATACGCGTTATATTCTTCGTCGGTTAGTTTTGCAACCTTGTTTTTGTTTTTCTTTTTACCCATAATCCTTTTCTCCTTTTAAAATAAAGATTACGGTTATTTTTTGCAAATTATTTCTTTTTTATACCTTTGATTTTTTTATAAGTCTTATCCGAAGTAAAATCTCTCTTCTTATCGTAAGAACCACCAAGCGCTTCAATTGCAAACCTTAACTCTTCAAAGTCTGCGTAACTAATACTTTGATCTTCAATAGCGTTCAAAAGGAAGGGTAGAGCCCGTTCGTCGCCAAACTTTGCAAGATAGTTTGCGTATAAAGGCAAATTCTCTTTATGCTTTGCAAATTCAGCAACCAAAATATCGAAAACCCTATCGTCGCCAACCGTTTTAGAAAGTATTTCTGTATAATACGGCTTTTTACTTTCTTCTGCGTCTTTATATCTTTCTATAACCTGTTCTTTTACCTCTTCTGCCATTTCCGAAAGCAATTCAGTAGCGAGTTCCCTTACCGTTTCGCCGTAATCCCAAGCGATAAATTCTAAATAACGATTTACGCCTAGTTTACTACCCGTTTCGCCAAGCATATTCATAATATACAATAAGAATTCTTCGTTCTTATCGTCGGACAAAGCGTTTGCCAAAGCCGTTTGATTTTCAGGGTTACCCGTTATGGCTTCGCAAAGGAAATCGGATACGGCTATACCCTGCTCTACGTGCGTTTTAAGGCACTCTACAAGTTGTTCGCCCGAAAATTGTTTGTAAAAAGTATTAGGGGTTTTACCACCAAGTTCTTTTAATTCTTTATCGCCGAATTCTAGGTATAGTTCGGGAATTTTGTTTTCTATTTCTTCAGGCTTAACCTTGCCTATGTTAGCGTAAACGTAACCTTCGATATACTTATCGAAAAGACTATCTATATCTATAATTTTAATCATTATTTTTCTCCTTATAAAGTTTTAATAACAATTCAAACCTTTTCCTTTCTATATGAAAAAATTTGTTAAGAATTTCGTACGTTTCAAAGTTCTTTATGCCCGATAAATGAACTATAAGCCCTGCAAGTTCTTCGTTAGTCGCTTCAGAATCAGTAACTACGCCTTTTAATTTAGCGTAAACCTTGTTGGTGGTTTTTGCTAGTTTATCTATTCCTTCAACACCCAAAAAAGAGACCACGGAAAGCGCCCAAGCGTAAGCGGATAAATACAAATTCGATTGATTATCGTTTACCTTTTCAAACGCTAAAGTTTTGGGTTTACAAGTAAAAAACACGTTCATTCCTACCACGGAAAACTTATCTTTAACGCCGTTTAGAACGAGCGTGTAAATAATATATTTTTTTGTAACCAAATTTACTTCGGTATCCATTAAAGCGTCTTTAAGCAAACCTATGGAAACTGGCGTATTAGCACATACGAGCACGTAAACTGCTTGACGGGAAACTTCGTCGGGATATCTTAAAGCAAGTTCTAGCATTTCCCTTACTTGCTTTTTCTTTAACGCAGAGCCAACCTTTTGTAAGTTTTTTGCAAGTTCATTGATTTTTTCTTGCATCATTTTTTCTTGGGTTTCCGGCAACAAATGCAAATACCTTAATCTATCGCCAAACCCGTTAGAATAAAGCCCGTCTTTAAGGTTTAGCGCATAGTTTGCATAGTACCTATAAATCCCGTCGTTTGGAACTATTCTTAACGCTTGTGAAAAAGCGTCGTAAGCCTTTTCGTTTTCACCGAGATTTAAGTGGGCTATGCCTAGGAAAAAGCGCATAGAAACGTCGTAAGGTCTATCTTTTAATATTTGTAAAATGCACTCTTTAGCCGTTTGATGGTCGGCTTGTTCTATGGCGCAAGGCACGATTTTATAAACTTCGTTCTCTTCCCCCTTTCGCATACTTAACGCCGTTTGGTAATAGTACTTGCTTTTCTCTTGGTCTTCTTTCATCTCGTAAACGTTAGAAAGATTGCAATAAGCCGAAACGTTTTCGCCGTGTCTTGCAATAGAATCCCTTGCGACTTCCGCCGCCATATCAGGTTGCTCGTTCATAAGATAGGATATCGCTAAATCGCTTGCCATTTCTTCGGTACGGCATTCTACGGGTATTTTATTATAAATTTCAATCGCCGTTTCAAACGCCCCGCCCGCAAGCGCGCGTTTGGCGCGTTTCGCGTCGTAAGAAAAATCGGCTTTATCGTAAGGATATACTATTCTATAAGAGTTTTTACGGAATTCTTCCCCCGAGAAAAACTCTATTATTTCGGGGTCTATATTCTCTTTAGATACAAATCCGTCGGTAGTAAGTTTTAGGTGAAAATAATAACTTGAAGACGCGTAGTCTTCTAGATAAAAATAGTTTATACCGAGTTCTTCGTAAGCCACCGAAAGTTTATCTTTGGGCGCTTTATCTAAATAGTAAAACCAAAACTTATTAGACTGCTCTAAAAGCCCCATTTCCGCATACACGTCGGCAATGGTCATAAACACTTCGTAAGTAGGCTCTACTTCTTTTGCAGAAAACAAAAAACCGAGCGCACCCACGAGATCACCCCGATCGATACGCTCTTCCGCCAAACCGACGTACGTTTTTGCATTTCTTTCAAACCGTATAACCTTATCTTCCATAGTTACTCGAAAAATCTTTTAACGTCATTTTCGTCAAACTCGTAAACCTTGTCGCAGAATTGACAATCTACTTTGATTTTTCCTTCCTTTTGTATTATATCGTAAAGTTCAGCCTTGCCTAAAGACCTAAGAACTTGTTCTATATTTTGCCTATCGCACAAACAGTTGTATTTGGGATAGTATTTTTCGTATTTGATATCCCCGAAAAATTCTTGGATAATACCTTCTGCCCCACCGTTTTGAATAAGTGTGGAAACGTTTTTAAGTTTACCCATAATTTCTTCGGCTTTAGATAGCGCTTGATCGGTAGCGAAAGGCAACGCTTGAATTATTACCCCACCTGCGCCTATACAAGTGTAATCCGTTCCTATTTTAACGCCGAGCGCAATAGCCGTGGGAACTTGTTGACTAATAGCGTAATACGCCGTAAAATCTTCGGCTATTTCCCCCGTAACCAACTGACTACTGCCAGAATACGGATCTTTAAGCCCCATACTTTTTACCACGGTAATTCTGCCTTTTTTACCAACGCAACCACCAACGTCTAACTTGCCGTCTTCCCTTAAAGGTAGGTCGGCTTTAGGGTTATCGATAGTTCCACGCATATCAAGGTTTCCGTTACCGCAAACGGTTATTTTTCCACCTACGCCGTCGCCCGCAACGGTTACCGAAAGTTTATCTCTATCGCTCTTTAATTCGCTAGACATAAAGGTACAAACGGTTAGCGTTCTACCTAGCGCCGCAGCCGTTAAGGGTGTTAAGCCGTGAATTTCTATCGCGCGATTTACCATATCCGTCGTTTCTAAAACGGATAATGAAAGTTGGTTATCAAATATGAGCGCCTTATATAATTTATTCATTTTTCACCCCCCTTTTTAAGCGTTTTTTCCTTTAAGTTCTAAAGACACCGTTTGCGCGGTGTCTTTACTAATTTTTAACGTTTTTTACGTTTTGCAAGTTCTTTCTTTGCCTTTTCAATACGTTCTTGACGTTCTTGTTCCTTTTCTTCAATAAGTTTGTCCGCTTCATTAAACTGGAACTCTTCGTCGTTCTTGTGTTCTTCTACGTAACGCTTATGATCGTCGTAGATAGCCTGTTTACTTTGATTGAGTTTTTCTATATCGCTACGGCTAAAGTTGGTGGGAAGTTCTGCTACCGTAAGTTCGTCGTCGGTAATAGGCTTAATAGGTCTGTTGTTAAGCGAGTTTCTAGAAGCCAACGCAACCTGTTCCCTATACTTTTTAAGAGATGCGGAATCGCTAGTTTTAATCTTTTCGTAGATACCACGATTCTTTTTAGCGCCCGGAACTTTATCATTGATGTATTTATCGTAAATCCATTGCGAGAAGTCCGTCCAAATAAGTAGTGGCAAAGAAAGCCCCATTATAAGTACTAGTATTATGCCGACTACAGTAAAGAATCCACCCAAAAGGAAACATAAATACGGTATTGCCGAACAAACAACGAAAATTATGTTGTGTGGTAAGAAACCGATAGTGAATAAGAAGGAGTTCTTTAATAAATGCCTAAATTTCATTTCATAAGTCACTGTCATAGTAATCATGTGCAAGGTCATAATCGAGAACATTACTAAAATGAGATAGGATAGTATTTCAAGAATAACGAATACCCAGTCTATTTCCGTGCCGACTGCAAGGCTTTGCTCACAGAAAGATATGGAAACTACGGTAACGTAGAATACCAAAGAGAAAGCTAGCGCAACGACCAACATCTGCTTAATGTTTTGCTTGATACCACGCCAGAAGTCGTTCGCCATGAACACCCCTTCCGTCCAAACCATATTCCTAATAACGTAAGCGCCACCCGAAAGACCGATTGCTACTATCATAAGCGCGATAGGCATTAAAAGGAAAATCATAAGGTTTACTTGGAAAACGATAGATTCCGAATAACCAACCATGCTTATCGGGGACATATAACCGATACCAAAAGGTTGAGAAAAAGGATATACCGTGCCGAGATTAACTATTCCGACGTAACGGAAAAATAAAAGGGCAATTAGTGGTATAAAGAACAAAATGGTTAAGAGATTAACGATAACCAACTTGCCGAATCTACCCTTAAAAATATCCCAAAACAATTCCCAACGGTTAGACGGTAGGGACGCCCTTGCATACTCTTCGGATTTTTCTTTACCTATGATAAGCCTATTTATAAATCCGCCTTTCTTTTTTTGTGCCATTTATCTCTCCACGCCCGTTTAGGGGCAAAATATAAGTTTAAGTTATAGCGATATTTCGCCTAAATAATAATATATACTAATTTTCGTTTTTTTACAAACAAATTCGCATATTTGACGAAAAAAAACTTTACTTTTTCACTCTCGTTTGTTAAACTATGCTTATATTAATGTTATAGGAGACTATCTTATGAAAAAATACAACGTAGCCGTTGTCGGCGCAACCGGCATGGTAGGCAGAAAATTCCTTGAAGTTTTATCCGAAAAGAATTTACCCGTAGAAAACTATTACTTATTCGCTTCCGCAAAGTCTGCAGGCAAACAAATTGATTTTATGGGTAAACCCCACACCGTTATCGAACTTGCTGAAAAAAATATCGTAGATAAGAAAATCGATATCGCGCTCTTCTCTGCAGGTGGGGATACTAGTAAAGAATTCGCCCCCATTTTCGCTAAACACGGTATTTTAGTAATCGATAACTCTAGCGCTTGGCGTCGTGATGAAAATTGCCCGCTAGTAGTTCCCGAAGTTAACGGTTACGCTATTGCTAATCATAAAAATATAATAGCAAACCCCAACTGTTCTACTATTCAAGCAATGGTTGTTCTTAAACCCTTGCACGAAGCGTTCAAGATTAAGAGAGTTATTTACTCTACTTATCAAGCAGTTTCCGGCGCAGGCGTTAAAGGCTACGAAGACCTTAAAAACGGCATTAACGGGGAAGAACCCAAAAAGTTCCCCTACCCCATCTTTGGCAACTGTATTCCGCATATTGACGTATTTATGGATAACGGCTATACCAAAGAAGAAGACAAGATGATTTTTGAAACCAAGAAAATTCTTGACGACCAGTCTATTAAAGTTACCGCAACTTGCGTTCGCGTTCCCGTTTACTACGGTCACAGCGAATCTATTAACCTAGAATTTGAAAAACCCTGCACGGTTGAACAAGTTAAAGAAATTCTTGCTAAAGCAGAAGGCGTAGTAGTTCAAGACGACGTTAAGAACAACGTTTACCCCATGGCAATTACCGCTGAAAACAAGAACGAAGTTTTCGTTGGCAGAATTAGAAAGGACGATACCGTTGAAAGCGGTATTAACCTTTGGTGCGTTGCAGATAACATTAGAAAGGGCGCTGCAACCAACGCCGTTCAGATTGCAGAAAAGGCTATCGCTATGGGTTGGGTTAAAGACCAACACTAATTTTCAGGAGTTAACATGAACAAAGTTATTTTTAAGGGTACTTGTACCGCTTGTATTACCCCGTTTACAAAGTACGGTGTGGATTACGACGCGCTTGGCAGACAAATTGAATACCAAATCGCTAACCAAATCGACGCGCTTTGTATTCTAGGCACTACGGGCGAAGCACCCACGGTTACCGACGACGAATACGAAAGAGTTGCTAAATTTTCTTTCGATAAGATTGCAGGAAGAGTAAAGTTTATTTTGGGCTCTGGTAGCAACTGTACCAAGCACGCTATTGAAAAAAGCCAGTTGGCGCAAAAAATCGGCGCGGACGGCTTGCTCGTAGTTACCCCCTATTACAACAAGTGCACGCAGAAAGGTTTAGTAAAATACTACAACGAAATTTGCGACAATATCGATATTCCCGTTCTTTGCTACAACGTTCCCGCTCGTACGGGGGTTAACATCTTGCCGAGAACTATGGAAGAAATCGCCGAACACAAAAATATCGGCGGTATTAAAGAAGCGTGCGGTAATATGGAACAAATATGCGAAACCGCCCGCCTTATCCGTGGCAAAACCGCCCTTTATTCTGGGGACGATAACCTTAACCTTGCAATGATGAGTATAGGCTCTATGGGGCTTATTTCGGTTGCTAGTAACATTGCCCCCAAGCAAGTTGGCGACGTTGCTAGACTTTATTTCGCAGGCAAAAATAAAGAAGCGTACGAATTGCAAGAAAGACTTCTACCCCTTATCGATATGATGTTCGTAGAAGTTAACCCTATCCCCGTAAAAAAGGCAAGCGAACTTATCGGGCTTGGTAGCGGATATCTTCGTGGACCGCTTACCGAACTAGAACCCGAACATACGGTTGAACTTATTAAAGTTCTTAAAGACTTCGGCTTTGACGTTAAGGAGTAATTATGATAAATCTTTTAATTAACGGCGCTAACGGAAGAATGGGCAAAAAAGTTTACGAAGCATCTTTGCTTTCTAATAAACTTAAAGCCGTTTGCGGTGTGGATTTGTTTGAAAACAAATCTAACCCCGATTACCCCGTTTATTCGTCCTTTGATAGCGTAACCGAAAAAATTGACGTTATAGTAGATTTTTCCGCGCCCGCGTCTTTAGACGGCATATTAAAGTTTGCAACTAAAAATTGCATACCCGTAGTGCTTTGCGCTACTGGCTATACCCAAAAAGATATTGAAAAAATTCAACTTGCAAGTAGCAAAATCGCAGTTTTCCGTTCGGCTAATATGTCGCTCGGCGTAAACGTTTTAATAGATTTAGTTAAAAAAGCCGCGCTTGCGCTTGACGGGTTGGATATTGAAATTATTGAAAAACACCACAATCAAAAAGTGGATTCCCCTAGCGGTACGGCGCTTATGCTTGCCGACGCCGTTAAAGAAGTTTTGCCCGAAAAATTCTATATCTACGGCAGAGAAGGTCAAGTTGGGAAACGCAATAAGGACGAAATAGGTATTCACGCTATTCGCGGTGGAAATATCGTTGGCGACCACGACGTGTTGTTTGCAGGCGTTAACGAAACGGTTACCCTTTCGCACCAAGCGACCGACCGCGCGGTATTTGCTAACGGGGCTATTAAGGCTGCCGAATATATATCCCAAAAAACTTCGGGGATATATAATATGTCAGACCTTATTAACGGTAAATAAAATATGCTTATAAGCAATCTTAAAGCCGTTTTAGAACAAATTAAAAACGGCAACAATCTAGGCGAAAAAATCACGCTAGTAGGGGCTATAAAAACTCAATCTGCAGACACGGTTAACCTTGCCGTTGAAAACGGGCTTAAAGTGGTTGCCGAAAACCGCGTGCAAGAGTTTAACGCTAAATACGAGTTGATTAAAGGGGCTGAACACCATTTTATAGGGCATCTTCAGACCAACAAGGTTAAGTATTTAGTGGGTAAAGTTAAACTTATTCACTCGGTAGATAGCGTTAACCTTTGCCAAGTTATTGATAAGACGGCGGAAAAACGCGCCGTGGTTCAAGACGTGTTGATTGAAATTAACGTGGGTGGCGAACTTTCTAAAAGTGGCTTTAACCCCGATAACGCCATAGACGCCGTTAAAGAGTTATCTGCCCTTAAAAACGTGCGTATCAAAGGGCTTATGGCTATGCTACCTAAATCTGACGACCTTGAATACCTTACAAACCTTTGCAAAAAGATGCGTGGTATTTACGATAAATTAAAAGAAAGTTACCCCGATTTTGAATATCTTTCAATGGGTATGAGCAACGATTATCAGATTGCTATCGCCAACGGGAGCAACGTTATACGACTAGGAAGAACTATCTTCGGAGAAAGAGGAGAAAATAATAATGGGATTATTTGATTTGTTCGGTAGAGAACCGAAAACCAAAACTACCAACCAACGCGCTACGCGTGAGTTTGAGTCTATTCCAACCCAAACTCAACCTTCAAGGCGTGGACCCGTAAGCGTTTTTAGCCCCACTTCTTATAACG
>JAFTIK010000103.1 GCA_017456945.1 Clostridia bacterium | reverse complement strand
TGCCTTTTCTTTCGCATTGATAGGGGTAAACCTTGTCTTCGGGGTCGTAAAACTCGAAGATTGCCCCCGTCTTTTTATACCATTTATATATCGTTTCAAGCGTTTTGTTTTTAAGTTCTTCGGCAACGTCAGAAAAACCGTAATTCATTAAACCCTTTATAATAAAGTAATTGAAATTTAGCCACACGCCACCACGCCACATATCCGTAGAATACATAGGGTGATTTTTAGAAACGGTAGCAAGGGGAACGGGCGTCCACAACAAGTTCTCGTCGGTAAGCGTCTTTACCATCTTTTGGGCTTGTTCTTTTGTAGGAACACCTGCAAATAGGGGTAAGAAACTAGTCGGCGTAAGAACTTTAGTGAACTTTCCACTCAAAAGCCTATCGTAATAAACGCCGTCTTCTTCACACCACAAAAGTTGGTTTATTTTCTGCTTAATTCCGTCGGATACGCTTTGCCATTTTTCGGCGTTTTTCTCGTCGCCGAGTTCGTTATAAATCTTTGCAAGATAATCCGCGTCGTGAGCAAGGAAAGACGAGAAATCCACAGAATCCATCTCTTCGTCAAACTCAAATTTAGGCGAGTTATCTATGCCCGATTCGCCACACTTGCTTTCGGTATATTCGGGCTCGGTAAACCACTCTAAAAGCCCGTTACCGTTGTTATCGCGGTTGTTTATATCCCAAGTAAGATAGCCTTCGAGCGCGCTTACATTCTCTTTAAGGAACTCTATATCCCCAGTTTCATTATACACTTCCCAAACCCCCCAAGATAAAACTTGCGGTTGAGTAAGGTCGCCACGGGAATAGGGGTTCATCATTGCGGGGATAAACCCGTCCTTTCTTCTTTGCGCAATTACCGCTCTTATAGCGTTTTTTGCAAGTTCGGGGTTGTATTTAACTATTGCAAGGGCGTGGAAAACGCTATCCCACAACCACATACGCTTGTGCGGAACACGGTCGGGCGTAGTCCAAGTGCAAGGGATATTGCCTTCTGCCGTGCGAACGTTTACTTTGTTTACCGAAAGCGCTTTATAGTAAAGGCGTTCGTACTTTTTGTTCTTACACTTTGGCAACTTGGCAAAATAGTCGTATCTAGCATTTTTTAACGCCTGCACGTCACAATCAATCATCTCTTTAGCCTTTGCCCTAGCAAGCGAATATGCCGCTTCAGAGTGGCAGATGGCAAACTTATAAAGCCCGTTTTCTTCTCTAACTAATCTAGTAATAGCGTCGGACGAGTTAAACCAAACTTCCACCCCGATACTCTTTTTATAATTCCATTTTTTTTGTGTGATAATTTCGGGAACTACGGGTGAATACCCAACGATAGTATCACAGTCGGCAAAAGTTATAAACACCTGCCCGTCTTTAGTTTGAGCGTCAATCATATCACCCGTAATAGCGTTAAAGGTAACCTTGCCTTTTACGGGAAAGAAAACCTTTACCCACTCTGTAAGTTCAAAGCGAATACCTATTTTTTTTTGGGTAAGCGTGCCGACAAAATCGTTGTTAAACCTATTCACACCGTCGAGCGCGGAAAAACCGAAAAGTTGACCGTACCCCCAAACGTTATTTAATTTCATTATAAAACTCCTAACCTATTATTTATAGTCCAAAACTTCCCAGTCTGCGGGTGGGTCGCCAAGGTCGGGCACGTCTAAAAGCACCCCGCCTTGAAGAGCAGATTGATGGGCGATTAAGCCAGGGATATTGTATCTTGCAACAGCCCAAATATTCGTGGGCGAAAGTTTGCCCGTATCGAACGCCTTACAGAAGTCGTCGATAAGGAAATGGTGCGTGCCGTTATGTCTGTTCTCAATTCCTTCAAATTCTTTGGGCAATCTTTGGGTGGGTTGAATAGGCGAAGTTTCGTCAAACCCCGCGGTATCTGCAATCGCTTGAATTGCTTTGTCGTAATCTTGGTTGATTAAGTCGTAAACCGACTTAGGTTGCAATCTTTCAGTAACGTCTTTCATAATAACCTTACCCGGTCTTTCGGGGTCCCAAACGGCTTGGTGATGGTGGGCAACAGAGAATTCGTATCCACCTTCCGAGCCAAAGAACTGCGTAATGTACGTTTCGGGGGACATCCAACCGATACATCTGTTTTCGCTAACCCTTGCTACACCCCCGTTAGAGAGTTGTAAAAGCATACTTTCGCAGGCGAACGGGTTATCGTAATTATTCTTTCCTTCCCCGTAAATATCCGTTCTAGGACTTTCTTTATAACCTACTGCAGAAACCTTTTTAACGTAAACGCCAGGCATTGCAGAGAGTATCATAGAAGTAGAGTGCGTAGGATAGAAGAAGGGCGGAACACCCGCGAAACGACGCCAGTCGTCACCACCAGAACTCTTAAAACTGTTTTCCATATTACGAATATCGTGGTTGTACTGCGCTTCTGCGTAAACGAACTTGCCGAAAGTTCCTTTCTTGTATTCTTCCCTACAATAGATAGCGGGGGCGCGGTAGAAACCCGTTTCGCCCATAGAATAGGTAAGTCTAGTTTCTCTTACAAGTTTTTCAATCTGCTTAATTTCGTCAACGGAAACGGCGCAAGGAACGGCAGAGTAAACGTGTTTACCCGCCTTTAACGCGTCGATAACCATTTGACCGTGCTTAAAGCGTTGGGTAAAGATTGCAACGGCGTTTACTTCTTTAGAAGCGAGCGCTTGTTCAAAACTATCCATAATTTCAACGTCGAATCTCTTTGCAAAGTCTTCAGCCCTATCTCTTTTTTGGTCGCAAACCCAAACCTTTTCGGTTACGGGGTGAGCCTTAAATAGTGGAACGAAAAATGGTGAAAATCTTCCGCAACCAACAACTACTATTCTTAATTTTTCTCCGTTCATTTGTCTTCTCCTTTACCGAAATTTTCAAACTGTTCGGTACTCAATTTCCAGTCTTCCTTTTCTCTGAAAGGTCTGTTGTATTTTTTTGTAATTAACCCCTTTTCTTCTAGGTGTATGTAACAAGCCCTATCGCACGCCCTACCGCAAATAGAAGTACGGTAGAAGTGTTTTGCCGGCGGATAGAAATAAATGTTATTTAAAATTTCCTTAGCCCCTTCGGTATCGAATTCGGCTTCGCCGTTAATTATCTGCATTTTCTTTTGCTTATCGAAGGTAGAAAAGGCTTCTGGGGGCATAAACGGATTTTTACTGCCGTTAGCGCCGTTGTAATATACTGCGCAACGCCAAGTGTCCGTTTTGCCGTTAGCGCCTATCGCTCTACCAGGGCAAGCCTTAATACACTCGCCACACCCGTCGCAAAGATTTGCTTTTACTAATGGCGTTTCTTCTAATTCCATATCGGTAAGAATAAAACAGTATCTAATAAACGGGCCGTATTCGGGGGTTAGCAAACTGTTAATCATACTCTTTTCGCCTAGCCCGCACTTAACGGCAGTTTCCAAGAAGTTAAGTTGGTTTTCCGCCTTAACGCCGTGGAAAACGTCGGTATAATCTACTTCAGGGTTGGTCGTGCCCGTTTCACCAAGTATTAAGGGGCTAATACGTTGCGGAACTGCCACGTAACCATCTTGTTCTATAAGGTTAGCAACCCTTAAAAGAGCCATCGGCATAACCGTTTCTTCTAAGTTTTCCACACCCATAGTAGTATATTGATAATAGGTCGTGCCTTCTTCTACCCCACGGAAAATACCGCGCAAAATTCTAAAGCCTAAACCTATAACCGTTTTGGTTTGTGGAAAAATCTTAAAAACGGCGTCGTCTTTATCAAAGCGAGATGCAGGCGCAAAGCCTACTATATCCGCATCACATTTTTTTGCTAATTCTATAATTTTGTTTCTCATATCTTACCCTGCTCCTTTAAGTGTTTATAGCATATGGTTTCGCAACTCTTTCCGCAAAGGCAAGCGACGTAGCCGAAATGCGTTTTGGGTAAAAAGTTAAGTTGGGGGTAAATTTCGTTTGCGCTTTGACTATCAAACTTCTTTTCCCCGTTTATTATCGCTTCTCTTTCAGGGTGACCTTTTAAGAACTCGTCGGTCATAAAGGGGTTGCTCTTATGCGCGCCACGATAGTAAACGCTACATTGCCAACTATCCACCCCGCTTTCACTTATGGCTTTACCAGGGCAAGCGTTAAGGCACTTATTACACCCATCGCATAGTTGTTCGGTAAAGGGTTGGTCACACTCTAACGGCATATCGGTTATTATAAATACGTAACGCATAAAAGTACCGTATTTTGGCGCGATTACCTTGCCGTGCTTACCTATACTGCCAAGCCCGCAAATAACCGCCGCCTTATTGTAATCTATAATTACGTCGGGGGCAGGCTTGCCTTCTTCTACTGGGCTTGCAAACTGAAGTTCGTAAATACGGCTAACTTCGGGGTTGGTCGTTTTATCCCCTTTAACTCTAAAACCGGGAACGCTTCTTTGCAAGCAAGCGTCGTAGCCCGCGTCTTCTATCATCCCCCCCATTTTAAGTAGGAAAATTTCCGCAAAACTTTCGTCGGTATATTTAACGCCGAGATTTACGTAGTTAAAATATTGTCTTTGTTCGCTCATAGCCATATATAAGCCCTTGGGAACGGGTAAGCCGAAGCCTATAATACACTTTGCGTTCGGCAAAATCTGCAAGGGGTTGTGTTGGGGGTCGTCGCCTATAAAATGCTTTATATCCCCTATGCCACAGACGCCTGCGCCTAGTTCCTTGGCTTTTTCTTTAATCATTGAAGCCGTTATCATTTTCAATCTCCTCTAATTCTTTATCGGTTAATATTTTAGTTTGGGTATTATCCTTGTTTGTGTCGCTATTTTCTACGACCGCCAAAAGCCCGTCTTGGCTAACCCTTAAATGATGCCAAGTTCCCGCCTTAACGTTATACGCCTTTCCCTTTTCTAACGGGATTAGCGTAAATTTGCCGTCTTCTAATATGTAACAAGTCGCCTTGCCTTCTATAAGATAGAACGTTTCGTCGGTAAGGTTATGGCGTTTCATTACCTTTATCTTGTCGTACTGTTCCGAGTAGCTTATGAACGCCGTTTTCCAGCCACCGAAAGTTACGGTAGGACAAAACCCGTCTTTTTCTCTTTTGATAATTTCTATCATCTGTCCATCTTCCACGCTTTCATCTTGGTACGTAAGGGGCTTTCAAATCTGCCTTCCATGCAACCGCCTTTCTTTTCGAGCATGCTTACGCAAGCGCGAATACAGCCACCGCATTTAGCCATGTTGTAGCCAACCCAACTTGGGAAATATTTTTCCAAAGCCGTGTAAACTTTCATAACTTCTTTTTCGTTTGCAACGTCCGTCTTACCTTCAAGCAAATCTAACATACCGTCTTCGTTCTTGTCGAAAACTTCCTTGGGAACGAATGGGTTAAAATATCTACCGCCGTGGGTATAGAAAGCGTAACAACGCCACATATCTATATCACCCCACTCGCAAATCTTGCCGTCGAGATTAACGGTTACAGTCTTTCCCGAATTGATTGCGGGAATACAGCCACCGGGGCATTCTCTTACGCAAGCGCCACACTTTCTACACAAGGGTTTGCCCGAATACATAGGGTCGTATTCAAGTTCTGCGTCTGTAAATATGAACGCCACCCTTTGTAAAGGCCCGAATTCGGGGGTTAAAAGCATTTTGCTCCAACCGATTTCGCCAAGCCCACACGCTACTGCTGCAAGTCTGAACTGAAACTGCAAATCGGGTGGTTGCTTACCGTCTTCTACGGGGCGAGTGAACTGAACGCTTCTGTGGTGCGCAGTTTTTCCCTTTGCGTGTTTGCTTACTTCAATCTGTTCTTCAGGGGATAGGCTGTTCCCCGGCGAACCATCCATATCGGAAACTGCGCCACGCGCGCCCGTATTTCTGTAAACGAAAGCTTCGTAGCCGTTATCTTCTATAACTTTACCTATATGGTGCAAAACGGCAGGCGCGTAAATTTCGTTGATACCGCCGTAAGCCATAGACGGATATTGATAGAATTGAGTGCCTTCTTCAATACCCCTTTGCACGCCACGGGGAATTCTAAACGCAAGGGCTATACAACTTTTAGCCTGTGGGAATAGAAACTGTGGATTCATAACGTCGGGCGCGCCCTTAAAACGGGACATAGGCCCGATACCGCAAAGGTCCGCGCCTGCTTCAAACGCCGCTTGTTTTATCATTTCACTTGTAAGCATATTTTTCCTCCAAATTGTTTTTCCTTTATTTATTTAAGTCTATATTTTCGTTCTCAAAAAAGGGAACGTCTTGGTCTAATTTTGCAAACGCATCTTCGCCCGAATATATTAGTTTGCCGTCTTTTACTTGTCTTTTAATTCTATCGTTTTCCAAAACGAACGGATATATTGCGTGCGAGTGGTTGGGCTCTAATAACCCTGCCGTATTACCTACGAATTTACAGTTTTCCACGTAAGCCCTTAAAACTCTAACGGGGTTTTCGTGCACCCTTGTTGCAAGTTTCATTGCGGGCACTAACCCGTCGTAAAGGCAAGTGTCTTCGGGGCGAATATAGTTAGTTGCAGTAAGCAAGCCTTGCATATTATCGGGGTTAGACAAAAACTCCTTGCAAACCCCACTAAACTGATACCCGTTATCCATTGCCGAAGCCCCTTCTTCGTGCGCGACTAAATTATCGTGAAAGGTGTGCGCCGAGCAGTCGTTAAGGCAACCGCTATTTGCAAGGATATACATTTCCTTTCCGTTATCGCTACACCATTTTTTCAAGGACTTAAGGGCGTTAAAATCTCTATTTAGTTCGCGCTTAACGTAAAAACTATCAAAATATTCGGAAACGTATTTTAATCCCAAAACGCTACCGATACCCATATTTACCGAAGCGCGCACGTCTATCCCTTCAAAATTCTGCTTAATAAACTTTGCTATAAGTAGCGAAGTGGTGGTAACCGAAGAGAGCGAAAAATTACTTGCAACGTAATCTACCGTTTCGCCAACCGAGTTAAAAAGTTCTCTCGACTGCGCTTTATCCCCGTAGCAGTTGGCGTTAAATAAAAGATTGAACTTTAACCCCGCCTTATGAAGAAACGTTAAGTCTTCTATCTGCTTGTTCATTGCCTCCCACGGGGTAAGCCCTGCGCTACGCGTTTGGTCGTTTCTACCGCTAGGGGTTTTACCCCAAGAAAAATAGACTTCGGAAATATTATCTTTTAGCCTTATAATCTCATTTAAAAACCGCTCGTCTGCGCGAGTGCCGTAACCTACGGAAAATTTCATAACTGCCCCCTTGATATTTTTGGCACTTTCATTTTAATACTAAATTTTATAAATTTATATCACTCTACAAACATAAAACATAACAAAACAAACATTTCGCTTGCTTTTATGAGTTTTTTAGTGTTATACTTAAAATGATAAAAAAGGAGAATTCGTTTTGAAACTGACAGACCTTAACCCGTTCGTTAGGTACGGCGGGGTTCATTCGCATTATAAAACTAATAGGCAAAACTCCGTGTGCTACGATTGCAGATTGTTCTTTATTAAACAAGGTGACGGCGTTTTGACTGCAAACGGCAAAAAGCACCCTTTTTCTGAAAATACTTTAGTATTCTTGCCACCCGAAACCAAATATACCTTTACTTTTAACGATTATTTTTCAGTAAAAATTTTGGTGCTTAACTTTGATTTAATAAGCGATTTTTGCGGGCACGTAAACTCTTTGGGTACGGCGCTAGAAAGTACTTTTGATAATAATAAAAGAATAAGATATCAAATTACAGACGAGTTTAGCGAAGTAGTAGTTCAAAAGGTTGGTTTAAGCCTTGGCGACAAGATTAACGACGTTATAAAAACATACCAAACCAAAGATTTATTTTACTCGCAAAAAACTTCTGCGCAACTAAAAATCGCCCTTCTAGATATGCTAGAAGAGCGCAATAAAATCAATTCGGAAACCGATTTGCCGAGAAAAGTTATCGATTATATTCGCAAAAACTATGCGAGATTTGACCTTTCTAACCTTGAAATTGCAAAACAATTCAATTATCACCCCTACCACTTGGGCAGAATATTTAAGGCGCACACCAAACAAAACGTGCACGAATATTTGCTTGATTATAGGCTGGAAATGGCTAAGCGTCTTTTGGTTACCACCATTGATAGCGTTACTGTAATCGCAGAAAAAACCGGCTTTAACTCTTACACTTACTTTATTAAACTTTTTAGGGAACGGGTAGGGCTTTCCCCGTTAAAATATCGTAAGAATAATATTATTTAATTTACTAAATTCAAAAACTCTCTTACTTGTATTATTTTTTATCTACAATAAAAGGCAATCTATTTAATTTTACGTCAAATAAAAATTCTCAGTCAAAAATGACTGAGAATTTTTTAGTTTTAATTACGCTTGTTCTAATAACATTTTATCTGCCACAAGCGCTATAAATTCACCGTTAGTCGGCTTTTCCTTTCCAACGAACGCGCGCACGCCTAATATATTGTTTATGGCTTCAATTCTACCCCTACTCCACGCGACTTCGATGGCGTGACGAATAGCGCGCTCTACTTTACTTGCGGTGGTGTTAAATTTTTCACCGATAGAGGGATATAAACGCTTTGTTATATTATTGACTATTTCAGGGTGATCGATAGCCATTTTCACCGCTTCGCGCAAAAAGGCGTAGCCTTTTATATGCGGTGGAATTCCTACGTTAATAAATATATTGCTAACCTTTTCATCTATCGTGTTCTTAAAAAGGATTTCAGGCGCGTTTCTTGGTTTGGTTTTCTCTTCTTCTAATTCAAGCATACGCTCTAAAAGCAATTGAAAATTTATGGGTTTAGCCATAAAATAATCCGCGCCGATTCTAACTGCTTTTGCAACTATCTCGTCTCTATTAAGCGCGCTTACGACTATAATTTTAGGCTTACACTCAAGCGCCTTAATTCTATCAATCGCCCAAACACCGTCGTATCCTGCAAGTATCAAATCAAGCACGATGAACTTTGGTTTTCTTTCGGCGATTACTTGAATTGCCGACGGAGCGTTAGTTCCTTCGCCAACCACTTCAAAGGTTTTATCTTCGGAAAACATACTCTTTAGTTTGTCAATTTGCTCTTTGGTATCTTGCAATAAAAACACCGTTCTTTTATTCATAAAAACTCCTTTAACTTTTTCAAGTAAGTACATAATACACTTTTTTATCTTGTTTGACAAGCATTTTAACATAATTCTGTACAAAAAAGTCGAATTTTGTACAGAATTCATTTTCATTTGTAAATTACTGACGATTTTCGGTTTATTTCGACATATTATTACAAATTCTGTACAGAATTATTTTGCCATTTGGGGATAATTAAAAGTAATGAAACTTAAAGGAGATTTTTATTATGAACGTTAACCCTTTTGAACTAAAACCCAAAAACCCAGAACTGTCTTTTCGTTCGCTAGCAAAGCAAGCGTCTAAGCCGTACGACAAGAACCAAGTTGACCCTTACACAAAGGTAAGAATTATCTTGATGAACGGCACGGAATTTGAAGCCAACGCCTTTTCACACAACTTTGCGCGCCACGTTGTAGATAACGATTTAAGGCGCGATTTAGCAGTGGTTAGAAGAATTGAACAGCAACAACAAAAAGCCCTTTCTTCCCTTAAACCTATGGACGAAGATATTTTAGAGCATACCATAGGCTACGAACAACTTGCCGTTGACCTTACTGCGATTATGGCGCAAAACGAACCAGACAAACACGTTAAAAAGGCGCTTGACTTTGCGCTATTAGAAGACTTTGACCACCTTTATAGATTTGCAGATATGTTAGAATTTGAACAAGGTATTCAAGGCGAAAGGTTGGTTGGCAGTTACACGGAAATTATGCCTGGTCGCCCGACCGTTTCCGAACACCGACACCCGTTCGACGATATTAAAAAGCGTATTTCTTGCGACAAGGCCAACCCACAAACCAAACTTAACACCATGATAATAACCGCCGCAGAACAACAAACTATGAATTATTATATGAACGTTTCAGCCTTTCACAAGAGCGATATAGGGCGCAAAATGTTTGCAGAAATAGCAATGATAGAAGAACAGCACGTTTCGCAGTACGAGTCGCTTATGGATAGTTCTTGCACGTGGTTAGAGTGCGCGCTTATGCACGAATACGCAGAATGCTATCTATACTACTCTATGTTTGAAGACGAAACCGACGCGCACGTTAAAGAGATTTTCGAGCGTCATTTCTACGACGAAGTTGCGCATTTGCACGCCGTTAAAGATTTGTTGTTAAAATACGAAAAGAAAGAGTGGCAACAAGTTATACCAGACGGTAAGTTCCCCACCCTACTATCTTTTAGCAAGAACGTTAAAAACAACAAGGCGTATATTCGCAATATCTTAAAGACGACCGTTTGCCACACAGCGTTAGAAGAAGATTACGAATGCGTTAAGCAATTAGACCCCGACTTTAGATTCTTTAAGTATAACGATATAACCTGCGGAAACGGCAAAACAGTTCCGTCGCACGTGGTTATAGAAAACTATATTAAAGAAAACGGCAAGGATTACCGTTTTGAAGAAAAGCCCCACCCCGTAGAAGAACTGCGCGACCGTACGCAAGACAACGTTTGCGTTGGCAGATGTAAATAATGAAAAATTTTTAAAACAAAAAAACCCGACGTTTCGTCGGGTTTTTTTGTTTTAATTTTAATTATTCAGCATCTTTTTCAACTAGTTCTTTAATTTCTTGATAATGCCAGAGCGCGTTGGTTTTAAGCAAGGACTTAACCGAACTGTAATCTTTAGAATCAATGAACTTTTCAATTTCCGTCGTAATTTCTGCGTACGCAGTCTTAAACGCGTTTAGTTCAGTCTCTTCTACCATATCGTCGCCAGCGCCTTCTACCTTAGCGAGAAGGTTCATAATTACAACGGCTTTTTCATACTTAGCGATAACTTCGTCGTCAACCTTGTTCTTTACTGCTTTATCGAGAGCGTCGTATTCTGCTCTCAATTCTTGAACGGGTTTGAATTCAAGCGCGCCTTGAGCATCTTCGGTATATTCCAACGCCTTAGCGCCGTACTTACCGTCAAACTCGTTGATTTTTGCCTTGAAAATGTTTGCTTGGTCTGCAACCTTAACAAGCCCGATAAACATATGGTTTTTATAATAACGACTATCGATTTCTTGATCGTCGTCAGTATCTTCTTCAACAAGATTTTGAGCCGTAACAGCAACGCTCTTTACGTAACTTGCGCCCTTGGTAGAGTTGTCGCAATAAACGGCAACCACGGTAGAGCCCATATCCATCAACATAGGTTTGTACCAAGTAGTCGTTACAGAACCTTCTGAAATCTTTTCTTCGTTAGAGCCTTCAACGAGCGCCTTTCTTGCAATAGCGTTGGTTGAATCGTAGTAATATGCGTAACCATCAATAACGTCGATAAGGTTTTTAGCGTTTT
>JAFTIK010000102.1 GCA_017456945.1 Clostridia bacterium | reverse complement strand
ATCGTTACGATATACTTTTGCGCCACCTTAACAAAGTGGTAGAACTGGCTAAAAAATACGGCTTAAAACCGAGAATGTGGAGCGATATGTTCTTCCGTATAGCAACGGATGATTATTGCCCTGCGGAAATACCAGAAAGCGTAACGAAGCTCGTTCCTGAAGAAATAGGGTTAGAGTACTGGGATTACTATCGCAAGGATAAAAAGTTCTATGACGATATGTTTAAGTCGCATAAGGCGTTTAATCGGGAAATAAGTTACGCCGGCGGGGCGTGGTGTTGGCACGGTTTTGCACCCCTTGTAGGTCAGTCGCTAAAAACGATGAAACTTGCGATGCAATCGGTTGCAGAACATGGTATAGAAAACGTTATGATTACTATGTGGGGCGACGGTGGGCACGAATGTTCCTTCTATACGCTTTTACACGTTCTGTACGCTATACGTCAATACGCAAATCTTAACTTTGACGAAGACGAGATTAAAAGGGGATTTAACGATATAACGGGGCTTAATTTCGACGACTTTAATTTGCTAGAATTGCCAAATCTTTTTGATTTTGACAAAGAGATGGGTGAACCTCATAATCCGTGCAGAACGTTACTTTATAACGATATATTTCTGGGCTATTTCGATAAGAATTTATCGGAAAATCCAAGTATAAAATATGCTGAATACGCCAAAGTAATAGATGGCGCAAAGGCGCGCGCGGGGGAATACGGCTACCTTTTCGACCGTATGGCAAAACTATGTTCCACCCTTTCTCTTAAATCAGAACTCGGGCTTAAACTGCGCTCTGCGTATAAAAAAGGGGATAGAAAAACGCTTAAAGAATTAAACGAGCAAATCCCTGAAATTATTAAAAGGCTTAAAGAGTTCCACAAAGCGTATTTTTACGAGTGGCATTTGGAAAACAAGCCTTACGGGTTTGAAGTGCAAGATGCAAGGCTTGGCGGGTTAATGAACCGTTTGCAGTCTTGCCACAATCGTTTAACCGAGTATTTGGGCGGGGTTATAGACGAGATACCCGAACTTACCGAAGAAATTTTACCCTTTAAAGACGGCAAGTCGTTAAGGCATTATTCTTATGCAATGATGGTTTCTTTATCTAATATGGCAAAATAAAAAGGAAAAAAGACGAAACGCAAATAACGTTTCGTCTTTTATTTTATATCGTTTTAGGTGATTTTCTAAACTTTGCTGGCGTGCAGTTATAATGTTGTTTGAATAGTTTGTTAAAGTAGGAAAGGGAAGAAAACCCACATTCTTGCGAAATGTTGTATAGCGAACTATTAGTTAGTTTTAATAGGTTTGCCGCGTAATTTAACCTTAACTCGTTAATGTATTCGGTTAAGGATACGTGCATATACTTTTTGAAAGTGTTGCAAATGTGGCTTTTGCTATAATTAAAGGTTGTGAAAACGTATTCCGTTCCACGCTTAAGCACGTGGCGCATGTTAAGTTTTTGTATTATTTGATTAACTAGCAAGGGGTAATCGTTTTCCGCCGTGAATAAGGGCTTATTATAATGATATAAAAGTTCTATTAAAATAGTTTTAGCAAAAACTAGTTTAGCCTTGGTATTTTGGCTAGGTATCATAAGGTATTCGCTAATTCGCTTTTCAAACTTTTCCAAAGTTTCAATAGAAAGGTTGGTTTTAAAAGGAAGATAACTCTTATGGTAGTCGTTAAGAAGCTCTGGGCTAAGAAAGTTTAGCACCGATTCAAAGAATTTAGATTGAAAGATTATATCTCTATGGTAAGAAAGGCAGTTGTTATCCCTAACGTAAACGTGCTTGTCTTTCGGGCGCAAGAAAATAACGTCGCCTGCGTTTAAGTCCATTTGCGTTTCGTTTACGTAATGGGGTAAAGTTCCGTCAACTACGTAGCAAATTTCGTAAAAAGAGTGGTCGTGGTAGTTAACGTCGCCACGGTTTATTATGTGTGAGTTAAGCACGGAAGTGTCAGCCGACATATCGTCTTTTAGGTGAACTACCGAATTGAATAGGTTTTTATTCATACCAAATTCGTCCTTTTTTTTATTCAAATTTGTTTATTTGATTATAAACGAGCAAAAAATCAAAAGTCAAATATTTTTCAATAAAAAAGTGGGTTTTTTAGGGTAAACACCAAAAAAATAACAATACAGAGCATTTTTATAGTAGAATTTGGTATTGACTACGTAGTGGGTGTGTGTTAAAATTGTATGGTAAAATGTAAAAAGTGTATGTTGCTCTTAAAATTTGGGATAAATTTAAAGGGCGCGCCCTTTTTTCCATCCTAACGGACGGAAAAAAGCAATCGCTTGGCGGATTTAAAAAATATTGTTCGCGCAAAAATGCGTGAAACAGAAAAGATAGAGGTGAAATATGAAAAAAAGATGTAGGCTTGTAAGTTTATTACTTGCAATTGTCAGTTTGTTCTCGGTTGCTCTTACCGGTTGTGGAACTAATGAAGACGCTAACTATACCGTTCTTCGTATTTGGAACTACGACGGTGGCGTAGGTCACACTTGGTTAGATGCCGCTATTACTCGTTTCTTGGCTGAAAACGAAGAAACACAGTATGAAAAAGGCAAGAAAGGTATTAAGTTTAAGGTTTTAAACACCAAAGACACCAACCAACTCAATAATATTAAGATTGCAAACTATAGTTTGTATTTCGCGCAAGGTATCAACTTTAACGGTATGTCTAACGTTATGCTTGATATAACCGATTTGCTTGACGATACTTTGCCTGGTGAAACTAAAACTATTGAAAGCAAACTTTCTGCAAACACTAAAACGGCGTTGAGCGCGCAAGGCTCTTATAAAGTTCTTCCGCACTATCAATCGTTTAACGGCGTGGTTTACAATAAGACTTTGTTTGACGAATACGGTTTCTATTTTGCAGAAGAAGAAGAGAATTTCGAAACTACTTCCGTTACCGATAAGGCTTACGGGTTTGTAAAACAAGACCTTAAAGACGACGTTACAATTAGAACGGTTGGCCCTGACGGCGTAAGGGGAAATGACGACGACGGTTTGCCTTCTTCTATTGAAGAGTTTGAAAGACTTTGCGAATATATGATTAAATCTATCGTATATCCTTTCATTTGGGCAGACGGCAATAACAAGAGTTATCAAATGGCTCTTACTAACTCGCTTTGGTTAAACCTTGAAGGGTACGACGGGGCTATGGCAAACTTTACCTTTAACTCTAACGGCACTAAAACATCTATCGTAACCGATTTTGACGGAGATATTCCCCAAACTACTGAAAAGGTTATCACCAAGGAAAATATTTGGGAAATCTATCAACAAGAATCTAGATATCACGCGCTTGATATGAGCCAAAAGGTATTTAGCGACGATAGATATTATCACCCGTGGTCAATATCTTCCACTTATTCGCACACCTTAATTCAAAGACAATTCCTTGAAAGTTTATTTGCTCCTATAAATCCTGCAGACGGTATGAAACCGATAGGTATGATTTTAGAAGGCTCTTACTGGCTAAACGAAGCAAAGGATTCAGAAGAATACGCAAAAGCGGTAAAAAATTATCCTGAAGTTGCAGGCCTTGATTTAAGAATGATGCCTATGCCCGTACAAGCAACGGGTAGCGTTAAAGAAGGCGAAGGCAGAAATCCCGTTCATCTCGATATGTTATCTTCTTACGCGTTTATAAACGCTAACGTTAAAAAGAAACACGGCGCAGGGGTAGAACAACTTGCAAAAGATTTCTTAAAGTATTTATATACCGACGTTTCGCTTGCAGAGTTTACTGAAAAGAGCAAGGTAACTAAGAACGTTAATTACGATTTAAGTTCTACCCAGTACCAAAATCTAGATGGATTTGCTAAATCCGTTTGGGATGCAAAGAAGAACGACAAAGTAGTAGTTCCTATTTCGGGCGAAGCTGAATACTATAAGAACCCTTCTGAATTCACCATGTTCTCGGATACCGTTTTGTGGAGAACTACGGCAGGCACGGGCACGCCCTATCCTTATACGGGTTTCCATAGCAGTATGAAACTTTCTGCTAAAGACTATTTCTTGGGTATGAAGAAAACTGAAAGTTGGTGGAACGCGTTAAAACACTAATATTAAAAAATCAATACACGCCGAAAAATCTCTTTCGGCGTGTATGAAACTAATTAAAACAAGGTACTTACTATGAAGAAACTTAGCGTAAAAGAGAAAAAGAGAATTTTATTCTATACTAGCGTGGTGGCTTTTCCCGTTTTGCAGTTTATCGTATTTTATATCGTCGTAAACTTGCAATCGATTTTGTTTGCCTTTCAGTCTTACGACGGGGTGTCGAAGTTCGATTTCGTTTGGTTTGATAATTTTAAAGAAGTTTTTAAATGTTTTGCAACCGAACAAAAATTGTCTTACGCGTGGAAAAACTCGCTCGTTTTGTATTTTTTCACACTCGTTGTTGGAACGGGTGGCGCGATTTTCTTTTCTAACTATATTTATAAAAAGAATTTCGGGCATAAACTCTTTCAAGTAGTTCTCTTTTTACCACACATAATTTCGGGCGTCGTGCTTATGACGGTGTATAAATTCTTGCTAGACCAAGGTATTCCGCAACTCGGCAAAGCGTTAGGGGTTAAGATTTTGCCCTTGCTTGATAATTACGACGATCACTTTAAGTTGGTTTTAATATTCCAGTTGTGGATGGGGTTCGGCACACAAGTTCTAATGTACACTAGCACGATGAGCGGTATATCTTCTGCCGTTGTGGAATCTGCTCAACTAGATGGAATTACCCCGTTCAAAGAATTGATCTTTATAACCTTACCTATGATTTATCCTACTTTCGTAACCTTTATTACGGTAGGGGTAGCGGGGTTATTCACCAACCAAATGTCATTGTATAATTTCTACGGCAACAACGTTAACCCAAAGGCTTATACGCTCGGTTATTACTTGTTTAGAGAAACGCAGGTTGCAAGTTCTATTATTCCGCCAGACGTTAGCAAATATCCAAAAATATCTGCCCTTGGGCTTATATTTACCCTTATAGCCGTTCCGATTACTTTCGTGGTTAAGTGGGCTATGGAAAAACTTGGGCCGAGCGTTGATTAAGGGGGTGGAATTATGCAAGTATCTAAAAATAAGTTAAAATCAAAATTTAGTATATTCAACTCCGTAATACTCGTTCTCTTAATCGCTTACGCATTTATATTGTTTTTCGCGCTTTACTGGATGATAACCGCGTCCTTAAAGACGGAAACGGAAATTGCAATCGATAACTTCTTCGGCTTACCGAAAGAGTGGTTGTTTAGCAACTTTTCTTACGCGTTGCAAGTGTTCGAGCACGTTATACCTACGGGTGACGTAATTAAACTTTTGCCTACCCAAACATACGAAGGCTTAGATTGCGGTATTATCATCAACACCTTGCTTTACACGGTGGGTGGTGCGTTCTGCGCAAGTATAGTTCCTTGTTTCGTAGGGTACGTAGTTGCAAAGTTTAATTATAAGTTTAGTAAACTCTTGTACGGCGTCGTTATTATTACAATGATACTTCCTATCGTTGGTAACTATCCGTCAATGGTTAACGTAATGTACAAACTCAACATTTACGATACCTTCCTTGGTAACTGGTTGCAGAAAGCAAACTTTTTGGGTATGTACTTCCTTATCTTCTACGCGGCGTTCAAATCACTTCCTAACGATTATATGGAAGCGGCTTATATCGACGGCGCGTCAGAGTGGCGTGTATTGTTACGCATTATGTTCCCGCTAGTTAAAACCATTTTCCTTACGATTATGGTAATTCACTTCGTAGATATTTGGAACGACTATCAAACGGTTCTTCTCTATTTGCCGTCACACCCGACTATTTCGTTTAGCGTGTTTATGAAAGCGACTTCTACGGATACGGGCTCGGCAAGAACGGAAATCAAAATGGCGTCTTGTATGGTTATGGTTATTCCTACCGTTTTGATTTTCATTATATTCAAAGACAAACTTATGGGAAATCTCTCTATGGGAGGAATTAAAGGTTAATGATGAATTTAAGATTGAAAAAGATATTGACCATTACGCTATTTGCGTTTCTTATTGTTTGTTTTGCAGGGTTAGCTCTTTCGCAAAACTTTAGAAACGTAGGCGCAGGACAATTAAAATTGCAAACGGAAATATCCGAAAGTTATAATCTTGGCGACAGTTTTACTCCGCCAAGCGCAAGGATTAACTATGGTGGCGTGGATTACGACGCTATTGTTGGCTCGGTTACCTTTCCAGACGGCAAGTCGTATAAGTCAAGCGAATACCTTTTGTCTTATCCAGGCGAATATTCGGTAAACTACAAAGCAAAGGTCGGCGATAACGTAGTAAGTAGTTCGGTTAAGTTTTCCGTTTATGCAAACGCTTATTCGGTAACTACTTCCAACTCTTCTGCTTATTACGGCAGTATAAATAATACCGACGCGTTCGGCGAGCCTATTCTTAACGAAGGAACGCCAGTTACAACTTCTGGTATTATAGTAAGTCTTGCTTCGGGTGATACCTTTACTTATAAAAAGCCGATAGACTTAAACGGCAAGACCAAACTAGATAATATAATTTCACTATATTCCTTACCTGCAATTTTGGGTAAGGCGGATGCTAGAATACTTAAAGTTAGATTGACCGATGCGTACGACCCCAACAACTACGTCGATATAGTTACTTATGGCAATTACGGCGACGAAGATGAAAATAAAGGTTGGGCGCTATACTCGGCGGCAGGCGCTAACGGGCAACCGTTAACGGGTATTCACTTCTACGCGGCGTCAAATGAAAGAACTTTCATTTATCAAGGTCAACTTTATACCTTAAATAAAAACGTGGCGTACAACTCTGCGAACGGCTATCCGTCTTTTGAATATTCGTTGGCCGCTAAAAAGGGTTACGGGCAAGGCGAATATACCTTGTCTATGAACTATGCAGAAAAACAACTCTTCGGGTGCAAAACCATAGCGCCGTCTAGTAACGGTATGATTTGCGACCTAGACGAGCCTCTGTTCTTCGATAATTTATGGAACGGCTTTACTACGGGCGAAGTTTACGTAAGCGTAAGCGCGGAAAACTACGTGGGCGCAACCTTCTCGTTCATCGTAACCGATATTCTTGGCGAAGACCTTTCGGAAAACACTTTTACCGACAGGGTAGCGCCTAGAATCAAAGTGGATACGCCTAGCAGTATTCCGTCGGCGATAGTAGAAAAACCCTATAAAGTTTTCTCTGCTACTTCTACTGACGACGTGGATGGAAACGTTGATACCAACGTTATCGTTTATCGTAACTACTATTCGTCAAATCCCGTTATGGTTAACGTGCAAGACGGCGAATTTATTCCTAACGAAGAAGGCGTTTATACCATAATCTATTCGGCAACGGATAAGGCTGGGCAAGAAGGTAAAGTTAAAGTGGACGTTACCGCTAAAGCGCAGAGCGACCTTGCAATAGATTATACGATTGATGAAACCGAATTTAAGGCGGGCAGATTTATAGAGATTGCAAAGCCGACCATTATAGGTAACGACGGGGATTATAAACTTACGGTAACTATTACGGTTGACGGAAAGCCGATAGAAGTAATGCCAAATGAAGATGGCGATTACGAATATCTTGCAATGAAAGCTGGCGGGTATACCGTAAAATATCATTGCGCCGACTATAATACGTTTGTAGAAAGTTCTTACGACGTTACGGTTGTTGCAAACGCTAATCCCGTGTTCATAACGGGCGCAAACTTACCACCCGTATTCGTAAATCAAGTAAGTTACGTATTGAAAACTCGCGTAGGCTACGATTTTTCAAGTGGCTTACCCGTGAAAAAGGTTGCAGATATTTACTATTCGTTCGACGGTGGTGAATATCAAAAGTACACGGATGGCGAAAGTTTGAAGATTACCGCTACTTCTATCGTTAAAATCAAGTATTCTTTGGGAACTGAACTAGAATCCAACGAAGAGTATGAAATAGACGTTGCAGACGTTGGTAGAATAAACAATAAATATATTGTAAAAGAGTATTTTTACGGCAAAAATTTCGATAAAGTGGCAACGAGTAAAGACGTTACGTATATTTCGGTTGATGAAGACGCTAGTCTTACTTTCGTAAACAAGTTGCTAGTTACTTCGTTTGGGTTAAAGTATAAAATTAACGAGTTTGAAGGTGAGAAAATAACCTTTACTTTTACGGACGTTGAAGACCCTAGCGTTGCGTTTAACTTAGCCGTTCGCCCGAAAGACGATTTTTCTTATTATATTTCGGTTAACGGTGAAAAAGAGAGCGTGATTAATAAATCGCTTTTTGAAAACTCGCAACTTACTTACGACGACGAAAAGAGAACGGTTACCTTTGGCGGCGTAGCGTTTGAAATTAAAAACTTTAACGGTTTTATTTCTAAACTAGCTTGGCTTGAAATAGATTTTGAAGAAAACGAGTATATATCTTTCTCGGTTTCTGAAATTAACGGTCAACCCGTAGAGTCGTCTGAGTCGGATAGCGCTCCGCCTATATACACCTTGATTGCTAATTTAGACCAAAAGAAATTGAACGATAAACTAGTTATTTCAGGTTTGTACGCGCAAGACGTTTTGAAATTTACCACTACTTGTAAACTATCCGTTAGAGATGAAAACGGCTACGCAGTTTCTGAAGACGGGGTGGTAATGAAAGACGTTACCGATTTTTCTAGACCGTACGTAATTGAACTTAACGTTTTAGGATTGTATCGTATAACGGGGCAAGTTACCGACGGGGTTAAAAAGGCTAATATCGGTGGGCAGGTTGAAGTTAAGAGTTCGCTTGCGCCGACTATTGAACTAAAAGGGGTTAAAACTACTGCTAGCGTAGGTCAAGTTACCGTTGCAAAGTGTTCGGTAACTAGTAGTGAAGACGTAACCGTTACGGTTTGCGTTCAACGCCCAGATTTGAGCGTGGTAAACGTTTCAAATTATAGATTTAACGCTAAAACTAAAGGCGTTTATACGGTAATGTATTACGTAACCGATCAATCGGGCAACGTAGCCTTTGAATCTTATGAAATCGTGGTGAAATAGGGGGGAATAAAAATGAAGAATAGATTTTTAGTTAAGTTTTTATCCTTAGCCCTATCCGTAATAACGGCGCTTAGTTGTTTTGCTCTCGTAGGGTGCAGTAAAGAAAGTAAAAGTTCATCTGACCCAAACCATTATCGCAAGGTGGTTGAAACTCAAGAGTGGTTGGTTAAAGAAGCCAAAACCGACTATTCTATACTTATTTCCGCTGATGCAGACGATAATATCGTAACTGCTAGCCGTGAGTTGCAAACCTTGTTCAAAGAAGCAACGGGTATTACCTTAAACATTTTAACAGACGACGCCGTTACCTATTCAAAAGATGGCAAATTTTTATCCATAGGTAAAAACAAAGCGTCCAACGCAGTTGGGTTGGTTGCGGATAAGAGCAAAATTAAGGCTCAAGGATTTTATATCAAGACTGTTGACAACTCTATATTTATGATCGGTGGAACGAGTTTAGGTTCGTTGTATTCGGTTTATGAATTCCTTTCTATACAATTCGGGTTTGAACATTATTTTACCGACGTTTATTATATCGATAAAAACGTAACCGACATTTCGTTTAACCTTTACGACGTAAGGGAAATTACAGATATCGACGTTATGACCGTTACTAGCTTAGGTT
>JAFTIK010000101.1 GCA_017456945.1 Clostridia bacterium | reverse complement strand
CTACAAATAAAAGACCTTAAAAACCTTCTTGATAAAACGGGCGAAGAAATAGGCGTTTCGATTCACGTTCAGAACGAAGAAATTTTTAACGCAATGCACAAAATCTAATCGGGGGCTAGTTATGTTTAGCAGAAAGGAAATTATTGAAACCATAGATATGGTTGAAAAAGAGCATTTTGACGTTCGTACGATAACTATGGGCATATCCCTATTATCTTGTATAAGGGATAACGCAGAAGAAACGGCAAGGCTTTGTTACGATAAAATTTGCAGAAAAGCCGAAAATATCGTTAAGGTAGCAAGCGATCTCGGAACTGAATACGGTATTCCGATTATAAACAAGCGTGTATCAATCATGCCCGCAAGCCTTTTAACTTCGTCGTTTCCAGGCAAAGAAATCGTGCTTGCAAAAGCATTAGATAACGCAGCAAAAACTATCGGCATAGATTTTCTCGGTGGGTACTCTGCGCTCGTTCAAAAGGGTATGACTAGTTTTGAAAAATCTTTTATTCAGTCTATTCCAGAAGCGCTTTCAATTACCGAAAGAATGTGTTCGTCTATAAACGTAGGCTCGTCTAAGGCGGGTATCAATATGGATGCCGTTAAACTTATGGGCGAAATCATAAAAGATACGGCGGAAATCACTAAGGATAAGGACGGTTTGGGGTGCGCTAAACTAGTAGTGTTCTGTAACGCCGTAGAAGACAATCCCTTTATGGCAGGCGCTTTCCACGGGCTAAGCGAAGGTGAAACGGTAATCAACGTCGGCGTATCCGGTCCGGGCGTAGTTCATCTCGCGTTAAAGAGTATGAAAGGCGCTTCGGTTGATGAAATTGCCGAAACTATTAAAAAGACTGCTTTCAAGATTACTAGAGCAGGGCAACTCATTGCAAAACAAGCGTCCAAACGCCTTAACGCCGAATTTGGCATAGTCGATTTATCGCTAGCGCCCACCCCCGTTATGGGTGATAGCGTTGCGCATATTCTTGAAGAAATCGGGCTTGATTCGGTCGGTGGGCACGGCACGACAGCCGCTCTCGCAATGCTTAACGACGCCGTTAAGAAAGGTGGCGTAATGGCAAGTTCCAACGTAGGTGGTTTATCTGGCGCGTTTATTCCCGTAAGCGAAGATATCGGTATGATTAACGCTGCTGAAAGCGGGGCTATCAACTTAAATAAACTTGAAGCAATGACGGCGGTATGTAGCGTAGGTATAGATATGGTTGCAATTCCGGGCAACACCCCCGCAACTACTATTAGCGGAATAATTGCAGATGAATGCGCAATCGGTATGATAAACAACAAAACAACTGCAGTTCGCGTAATCCCCGTACCGGGAAAGGACGTTGGTGATAGCGTGGAATTCGGCGGTCTTTTAGGTAGCGCGCCCATAATGGCAGTTAGCCCTTACGGATGCGACGCGTTTATTAACCGTGGTGGTAGAATGCCCGCGCCCATACATAGCAATAAAAACTAATTACGGAGATTTATGGAAAACAAATACGTTTGGGCCGTTGAAGATATTTACGGCAGTATAGAAGAGTGGGAAAAAGATTTTGAAAAGGTAAAAAGTCAAACGGATTTTTCCGAGTTTAAAGGCAAACTCGGCTCGCCCGAAGGCTTTTTGGCTTGTATGAAAAAACAAGAAGAAGTAGGCAGAGTGTTAGAAAAACTTTCCGTTTACGCAATGATGAAACACGACGAGGATACTAAGAATTCCGTTTACGACGCTCTTTCTTCTCGCGTTACTATGCTGGGTGCTAAAATGGGGGCTGAAACGGCGTTCGTAGTTCCCGAACTCACCGCTCTTCCCGAAACCACCCTTAAAGAGTTTATTAAAAATCCCCTTCTTTCCGATTACGATTACACTTTAAGAGAAGTTCTTAAAGATAAAGAGCACGTTTTATCTGAAAAAGAAGAGCGCTTGCTTGCTGAAAGTGGGGAAACGTTTGCAAGTTTTAGGGATATTTTCACCAAACTTGATAACGCAGACTTGCCACTTGGCAAGGTTAAAGCAGACGGGCAGACTATTCAGTTAAGCCACGGCGTTTACGGGGTAATAATGCACTCTGAAGACAGAGCGCTTAGGAAAAAGGCTTTTGAAAAATATTATAAAGCGTACGTTTCGCTTATAAACGTAATTTCCGCAACCTATTACGGCAACGTAAAGAAGAACGTTTTGATTGCAAAAGCAAGAAACTACAACTCGGTTTTAGAAAAGGCGCTCTCTGGCGAAGACGTAAATTCCAAGGTTTATGAAAACCTTATAAGTTCGGTAGAAAAGGCTTTGCCATTATTACACGACTATATGGCTGAAAAGAAAAAACTTTTGGGCTACGATAAAATGTATATGTACGACGTTTACGTTCCCGTAGTTGAAGGGGCGGAACTTAAACTTGAATACGAACAGGCTTACGACTTGGTTGTCGAAGGGCTTGGCGTTCTAGGCAAGGAATACGTTGAACTCTTAGAGAAAGCAAGGGCAGAGCGTTGGATAGACGTTTACGAAAAGCAAGGCAAGCGTAGTGGTGCTTATAGCGTAGCAGTTTACGATACTCACCCTTACGTTTTACTAAACTACCAAAAAACCACGCACGACGTTTTCACTATCGCGCACGAAATGGGGCATAGTATCCACTCTTATTTTTCCAACAGAACGCAATGCTATGCTAAAGCAGATTACAGAATTTTCGTTGCAGAAGTTGCAAGCACGGTCAACGAAGTGTTGCTCGTAAAACATCTTTTGAAAACCCAAACGGATAAAAAACTCAAAAAATATTTATTATCTTATCTTTTAGAAATGATTAGAACTACCTTGTTTAGGCAAACGCAGTTTTCCGAGTTTGAAGACTTTGCGCACTCTGCCGTAGAAAAGGGTATTCCACTTACTAAAGATAATCTTTCCGAAGAATATTTAAGGCTAAATAAAAAGTATTATGGCAACGCCGTAGAAAGCAAGGGCTATATCAAATACGAATGGGCAAGAATACCACATTTTTATAGAGCCTTCTACGTTTATAAATACGCAACGGGCATAATCTCTGCGCTAGCGATTGCAGAACGCATAACTACCGAAGGGCAGAGCGCGGTTGACGATTACTTTAAGTTCTTATCTTCGGGTGGTAGCGACTCGCCCGTAGAACTCTTAAAAATAGCGGGGGTAGATTTAACCACAACCACCCCGTTCGAGTCGGCTTTCAAGGTGTTTAGCGACACTCTTGAAGAATTCAAATCCCTTTAATAACCAAGGAGAAAAATATGGCTAAAATACAAGACGTATTCGGGGATATGCCCCATAATCTAGAAGCCGAACAGGCGTTGCTCGGTTGTTTGATTATCGACGCTAAAGTTCAGGTGGAAATCGCCGCTTTTATCAAAGAAGAAGATTTCTACGCCGAATCGCATAAATATATTTTCCACGCAATGCAGGAAATTATCAAAAAGAACGAAACGGTAGATTTAGTTACCCTTACCGATATGCTTGAAAAACTCGGCACGCTCGAACAAGCAGGTGGTATTCAATACATAGCCGAACTTACTAACGTTATGCCGTCTTCTGCAAACTATCTTAAATATACTGATATCGTTACTAGAGATAGTATGCTACGTAAACTCATAAGGGGCTCGGCTGATATAATAGAAAAATGCAAAACCAGCGTAGATAAAACTACGGCGCTTGCATTTGCAGAAAAAACCGTTTACGATATATCTAACCAAGCGGATACTAGCGAAATGGTCAAAATAGAATCGGTTATCCCCGACGTTATGACTAAACTCGATGAAATAACTAACAACAAATCTACCACTAAAGGTATTAAAACAAAATTTAAGGGGCTAGATAGGCTTATTAACGGAGTTCATAAATCCGACCTTATGATACTTGCAGCCCGCCCTGCGGTAGGTAAAACTTCGTTCGCAATGAATATCGTTGAAAACGTTGCTTTGCAAGGTTATTCTTGCGCGGTATTCTCGCTAGAAATGGGCAAAGACCAAATCGTTCAAAGACTTCTTTGCTCGGTTGCAGGCGTAAGTATGGAAAACGCTATGAAAGGCGCTATGAGTAAATCCGAGTGGCTACGTATGATGCAAGCAAAAGAAAAACTTGCAAAAGCCAAGATTTTTATCGACGACTCGGCAATGATAACCCCGCAACAAGTGCTTTCTAAATGTAGAAGACTTAAAAGCCGTTTCGGGCTAGATTTAGTAATGATCGACTACGTTCAACTTATGTCGGCGGAACGCAATAGCAAGAGCGACAACCGTCAACAAGAAATTTCAGAAATTTCTCGTATGCTTAAAATTTTAGCAAAGGAAGTAAACGTTCCCGTTCTTGCTCTCTCTCAACTTAACCGTGCGGTAGAATCCAGAAAGGGCAGACCGCAACTTGCCGACCTTCGTGAATCGGGCGCAATCGAACAAGACGCAGATATCGTTATGTTTATTCACCGCCCTGATAAAGGGGCAACGGAAAAGGAACTTGCAGAAGGCAAAGTACAAAAGAACGTTGCGGAAATTATCATAGAAAAACACAGAAACGGGCCTACGGGCATAGTTAAACTCTTCTTTAAGGGCGAATGTACCAAATTCCTTAACCTTAACGAAGAAACGGGCGAGCCTGACGACGCTGAAGGTGATGTTATAATAACTTCTTCGGGTGAAAAGGTTGTAGAAGGCGATTACGAAGATTTACCCGTCCCCGCAATCGAACCGCCGATGGAAGAGCCTAGCGAGCCTATTACGGTTGACGACG
>JAFTIK010000100.1 GCA_017456945.1 Clostridia bacterium | reverse complement strand
TAAGATATCCCATAACGTAAGTTAGTAAGACCCCTCAAAGACGATGAGGTTGATAGGTCGGGGGTGTAAGCACAGCAATGTGTTGAGCTAACCGATACTAATAGGTCGAGGGCTTGATCTCAAGAGATTGAGAGGAAAGACGAATTAATTACAGAGAAACACCTAACTATGATTAGCCAAGGGCTTAAGAGTGATAATTTTAAGGAAAAAAGTTCTATGCAGTTGTGAATCTGCCGTGTAAAAAAATTGACGAAAGGTTCAAAAAGGTATATACTATATATACCGAAAAAAAGATATACACAGAGGAATCTGTATATATACCATTGCGGTGACGTTAGCGGTGAGGTCCCACCTGTTCTCATCCCGAACACAGAAGTTAAGCTCACTAGCGCCGAAAATACTTTGCTGGAGACGGCACGGGAAGATAGGTTGTTGCTGCATCCATTAAAAGAACTACTGAAAAAGTAGTTCTTTTTTTCTTGTATAACAACCATCTTCCCTACGGGAAAGGGTCGCAGTTGCTTGCGTATTTGAATAAACTTACAACAGTAATCTGACTTGATTAGTGAATAAATTTTTTTACAATGCGACAAATATGCCTACGGCACATTGAATGCTTGTTGCTGCATCCATTAAAAGAACTACTGAAAAAGTAGTTCTTTTTTTCTTTTGTATAACAACCATCTTCCCTACGGGAAAGGGTCGCAGTTGATTTTTGGTTTATTTAGAATAATTTGCGTAGGTTGATTTTTTAATAAAAAACAGGGAGCAATTTTTTGCCCCCTGTTAGTCATCTAGCCCTAAAAGATAGTCGGTAGTTTCGTTAAAAAACTTTGCTAATACAATAATTGCAGTTGCCGTTGGTTCTGTTTTTCCAAGTTCCCATTTTGCAATTGCAGACTGGCTTATTCCCGTTTTAATAGAAAGTTGCATTTGGCTTAAATTATTAGCAACTCGTAATTCTTTTAATCTTTCTTTAAATAACATAATGTTATTATACACAATTCAAGTCGTAAAATACTTGACAAGTATTATAAGACTTGATATAATTATAAAAAAAGGGATAAATTTTATGAAAAAACTTATTATTTTTGTATTAATTTTTGTTTTACTCTTTTCTATGGTCGGGTGCGTTGATCATGATGATGGCGTTTGTGATTATTATGGGTGTGACGCAACGATAGGAGTAATACGGTATAACAAAAACAATGAATTATGCTTAAAGCATGCTCATGAAGAAGGATTTATATAAGTATATGAATTTATTTAATTTGATATTATTTAATGTGTTTAATAAAGTTAATCCCGATAACAATCCTGATGCTTTTGGTGGTGCGCCGGAAATTGAAATAGAGCCATTTGATAGAGGTGTTATTACTGGGGTTTTTTGGACAACTTGTGTTTTTGTGGTTTTTTTATTCATTATTTGGTTTATAAAAGAATTAAAGGAAAATAAAAACAAAAATAGTTTAGAGAATTCCTTAAATGATGTTATAATAGAAGAACTTGAAAAATATAATGAATTAAAGGGAAAAGGAATTATAACACAAGAAGAGTTTGATAAAAAGAAAAAGGAATTATTAAACCTAAACGAAACATAATAAATCAAAAAAAGACTTATCTAAACGGTAAGTCTTTTTTATATTGACAAGTTTAGTTATAAATGTTATCATTATTATATGATAGAAGAAAGATTTTTTTACGTTAGAAATCAAAAGGACGTGTTTACGGCTGTAGGGGAAATTATAAAAGCGGCTCAAGAGTGGGAAATGCAGTATAAGGAATACGCCGTTAAAAGACAAATTGAAATTGAAAACCTTGATTACGCAACGTTAAGGCGTATTAATAAGGTGCTTTTTGACGAAGGTAAAATATCTGAAAAAGAGTATAGTAATCTGCAAAAGGTAATAAAACTTCGCAACTATATAAACCACGATTTTTTTCTTTTAGATTTTAATAAAGAGATAGATTTTTTAGACGAAAAACTAAATAATATCATGTTTTTAATAATAGAAGCCACGAATTTAGTTGCAAATATGATAGAAAGAGAAGCGGGTTTTGACTTGCCAAGGCGTACGGTTTTTGACTGATGTTTAATCGGTCGATTTTTAAAACGCCTTTTTTGTTTTAAAAAATGCACTTTTTAGTGTGTACGAATTATTGATTTTTACCTATAAATGTATTATAATTAAATAAATATTAAATGGGGATTTTTATGAAAATAGGTGTAAATTGCGCTGCTGTAAAGAAGACTTTGCAGACCTTTATCGGGGATAAAAAAGGTATAACAATAACCATTAAAGACGCGCTTGCTTTCCTAAAAAAAGCAGGTTACGAGTACGTGGATTTTGGGTTTGGAATATACCCAAACGAAATGCCTGACGAAGAATTTTATAACGAGATTGCAAGCATAAAAGCCTATCTTGACGAGATAGGGATGAAAATTTCGCAAACTCACGGAAGAACGGGATATCCCAAACTTACCACGCAAGAAATTTTTGAACGCGCGGTAAAAGAAATTAAGGCGACGGCAATGCTTGGGTGCAAATACACGGTAATTCACCCCCTGCGTACGCCTAAGTCTAATTATAACGGTGAAGAAGAAAAGAGAAAGGCTGAAAACCTTGAGTTCTTTAATAATTTAAAGCCTTACTTGCAAGAGTACGACGTCGTTGAGTGTATAGAAAACTTGTTCGGAAACGATTTGGAAAGAAACATTTGCGCGCCAAATACTTGTAGTAAACCGGAAGAGATTTTATATTATTTAGAAAACTTATATTCCGATCGTTTCGGTGTGTGCTTTGATACGGGGCATATGCTTTTAACTGGTGATATAACTGGTGATACGGTTGACGGGGCGTTACAAAAGCTTGGTAAGTACGTGAAGGTTTTGCACGTTCACGATAACGACAAAGTGAAAGATAAGCATTATCCGCCTTTTATGGGGTATATCGACTGGAAGAAGTTCTATTCTACGGTTAAAGAAATCGATTATAAAGGGGTGGTAAGTATGGAAATAACGCCTTATAAAATCTTGCCAAATCCAAACGAGTTTGCTTTGTTGGAATTTTTTAAGTTCGTTAAAAAATTAGCAGATTTTGAAAGTATTTTTGAAGGAGATGGACAGTAATGAAAGTCGGTATGGATATGTGGAGTTTGTTCCGCTTTAACGATGAGCCTGAAAAGTTTATAAGTCTTGAAGAAGGCTTTAATATGCTTGAAATAGCCGAGTTTGACTGCGTGGATTTTGGGTTTTTCGGCGAACAAGAAAAGTTCGTACGCGATCACGACGAGCAAGAAAAGGCGTTTGAAGAGTATTATTTAAACGTTAGGAATCTGGCAGAAAAGCATAATCTTAAAATAAACCAAACGCACGCGCCCCTTATCGCGTTTGACGACGCGCAAGGCGACGAGTACTTTGAAGTGCTAATACGTTGCATAAAGGCGACTAAACTGCTTGGCGCAGACTATATCGTAATACACCCCTTGCAACCGCCTACGTGCTTGTACGACAACGGGGTGGATTACAGAAAGGAAATTAACCTTAAATTTTTCCGTCGTTTACAACCCGTGCTTGAAGAGTACGACGTAATAGAATGTATTGAAAACCTTTTCAGACCCGACCCTGACGCGAATAAGAAACTCGTTCCGTCGTCGTGCAGTCGCCCCGAAGAGATTTTGTATTATTTAGAAAACCTAAATTCCGATCGTTTCGGCGTGTGCTTAGATACGGGGCATATGCTTTTAACGGGCGACTATACGGGGGATACGCCACAAGGCGCTATTAGGAAACTTGGCAAGCACTTAAAGGTGTTGCACGTTCACGATAACTTTAAGGAAAAAGACGAGCACTCGCCCCCGTACTTTGGGCGTGGGGACTGGAAAGAGATTGCTTTGGCGCTTAAAGAAGTGAATTATCAGGGCGTATTCAACCTTGAACTAACGCTCTATCGTTATATGACTTTTAATAAAATAGGGCTACAGGAACTTTTGACTTTTATTAGAAAGATTTCCAACCCCGATAATATGGTGAAATAAAATGAAGATAGGATTAAATCAGAACGGGATAAATAAATATACTGGTATTCCCGAAGAGTGGATTACACCCGAAGAAAGCGTTGAACTCGTTGCTGACGCCGGTTACGACGCCGTTGACGTTTGTACTTATCGTTTAGTGGAACATTTAGGGGGTAGTACGCTTGAAGAAAGATGCGCCCGCATTAAAGAAATTTGCGATAGACGCGGGCTTGAAATAAGTCAAACGCACGCGCATAGGGGGGAATACGACGTTGCTACGACCGAAGAGTTTATGCAAAAACTTTTTAAAGACGTGGAAATTACCGCTATGCTAGGTTGTAAATATTTGGTCGTTCACCCCGTTAAACCCCCAGAGTGTAACGGCGATAAGGATTACGCGTTCAGAAGAAAGGTTAACGTAGATAGATTAAAAAGACTTCGCCCATACTTGGAAAAGTACGACGTTATCTGTTGTATTGAAAACTTGTTTAGTAAAGAGAACGGCAAATACTGCTTAAACGCAAGTTGTACGACCAACGAATTGCTAGACTGGGTTAACGAGCTTGGCGAAGATAGATACGCCGTTTGTCTTGATACGGGGCATCTTAACTTGAACACACCTATAACGGGGGAAACCGTTCCCGACGCAATAAGAAACCTTGGTAAACATCTTAAGGTTATGCACGTTCACGATAACTACACTAACAACGATTCGCATTTCTTTCCGTACTTTGGCACGATTGACTGGGCGGAAACTATGCGCGCGTTAGTTGAGATAGGGTACGAAGGGGTGTTCAGTTTGGAGCTTACCCTTTACAAGAAGATACCCTTTGAAAAGGAATTACTTCTTGCTAGCGCAAAGTATGCGAGAAAGCTTTGCGATCCAAACGATATGATAAAGCGTAGTATGAAAGGTTAATTAAGGAGAAAAAATGAAACTTCAAGTTGGTGTAAATATCGGTGGTCTTATGAAATATAAGGACGACCCTGAAAAGTTTATTGATATAGAAGAAGGTATAGATATTATTGCCGAAGCTGGCTTTGATACTATAGACTTTAACGTCGGGCGTGGTTTTGCGCGCGTAAACGAAGGTCAAGATTTTACCGAAGTGTTTACGGGTATAAGAAAATACGCCGAGTCAAAAGGGGTTAGAATACATCAAACGCACGCTAGAGTTTTGGTGTTTGAAGAAACTCTTACCGATAGGTTTTACGATATGATAGTCGAAGATATTAAGGCTACTGCTTTGCTTGGCGCAAAGTATATCGTAATACACCCGTTAAAGCCACGCTTTGCAATTTACGATAGGTTTGCAGATTACAGAAAGGAAATAAATCTAGCCTTTTTTAAGCGCTTAAAACCCGTGCTTGAAGAGTACGGTATTACCGAGTGTATTGAAAACTTGTTTCATACCGACGAAGAAAGGGGTGTTTGTTGCCCTGCGGCGTGCAGTCGCCCCGAAGAGATTTTGGGGTATTTAGATGAACTTGGAACGGATAATTTCGGGGTGTGCCTTGATACTGGGCATATGCTTTTGACTGGCGATTTTACTGGGGATACTATACCCGACGCTATAAGAAAATTTGGTAAAAATCTTAAGGTTTTACACGTTCACGATAACCATAAAATTAGGGATGATCATTACGCTCCGTTTATGGGACTTACCGACTGGAAGGCGGTTATTGACGCGCTTGAAGAAGTGGGGTTCGACGGGGTGTTTAGTCTAGAAATTATGCCGCATAGATTCCTTTCTTTTGATAGAAAAGTTTGGAAAGAGGGGTATAAATTTTTCCGTAAAATTTGCGATACTGAAGAGATGTCTAAAGGTGTTTAACTGGTAATTTCATCTTTTAAAAACACTAAAATCGTTAAAATTTAGCTCTAAAAAATGAACGATTTTATAGAAAAGATAAACGATTAAAAAACAAGTAAAAATTCCATTTCAAAACCGCCGTTTTTGGCGGTTTTAGTTTTTACTCTTTTTTAAAAATATAACAAAATTTAACGGTTTTTCTATAAAAAATGTAAATTTTTAAGGTGTTTTTTAAAAAGTTGCTTTTTTTACAACAAAATACAAATTGTTTTCTTTTTTACTCTTTTTGTTGCTCATTATGTATTTACAACAACTAAAGTTTATTATATAATAATAAAAAGCTAAATTTTAAAAGATAAATAAGGAGAGAATTATGGCTTATTACAACAAACAAGAAACCGAAAACAGAGTAGCAAAAGTCGTTAAACTTCTTAACGAAAAGGATATCGATATTGCAATCATTTACTTCGACGAACTTAACGTGGCTAACGGTTGGTATTTAACCGGTTGGTGTGGTCAATTTGAAAAGGGGGAAGTTTTAGTTGGTAGAGACGGTACTACTATGCTTTTGGGTGGACCTGAAAGCGAACCGTTCGCAAAGCAAGACTCTGCTATTACCGACGTAAGATGTTTCCCCGTATTTATGGTGCCCGACGAAGAATATCCTTTGGCAACCATCATTAGTTTTGAAGATCTTTTCAAAGAACTTACCGCAAAGTTCCCCGTTAAGACCGTTGGTTTAGTTGGTACTACCGATATGCCTTACGCTGTTCACGAAGATTTGGTTAAGGGTTTTGCGGGTTGTGATATCGTTGATATTACCGAAGACTACTTAAAGTTTAGATACGTTAAGAGCGACTGGGAAGTTGAACAGGCTAGACAGGCAACTATCCTTGCTTGCAAAGCGTACAAAGCAATGGCTGCAAAAGTTAAAGACGGCGCTAAGGAATACGAAGTTGCCGCAGCGGGCGAAGAAGTTTGCCGTTCTAACGGCGCAGACAGTTTTGCTTACAGAACTATCGTAGGTAGCGGTATTCGTTCTAACGCAGTAGTTCCCACGGCAACCAACAAGGAAATGAAAAACGGCGAAATGGTAATGCTTGGTATCGCGCCTAGAATTAACGGTTACGCTGGTACGTTTGGGCATACTATTCCCGTAAGCGGCGAATACACCCCCGAACAAAGAAAATTCCTTATCGATATGATAGAAGTTATGAAACTTACCAAGAGTATGCTTAAAATAGGCAATCGTGGTATTGAAATCGACAAGGTTGGTAGAGCGCTTTACGAAAAGGGTGGTTACCTTAAATATCTCGTTTGTCCGTTTGCTCACACTATGGGGCTTATGGAAGCCGAAGCGCCCTTCTACGGACCTAACGGTGACGTTCCGTTAGAAAAGAATATGATAATCAACGTTGACGTAAGTTTCTTTGGTCACCCTGAACTTCACGGTTTGAGAGTAGAAACTTGTTACGTAATTACCGAAAACGGCGCAGAACCTTTGTGCCCCGAATTCGAAGAAGAACTTTTTAACTACGTAAAATAGTTTGAAAAACCTTTCTCTAAACGGCTGTGGAATTTTTGTTGATAAATTCTACAAAAAGCAAAAAAGAAAAAGAGAAAGATAAAAATTTAAACTTACTCCCCCGTCTTGAAAAAACGGGGCGGGGGATAAATAAATTAGAGAAATAAGGAGATAAAGAAAATGAAAAACGGTAAAAAGAACTGGGTGTTTTGCGATGGTGATCTTCCCCCTCAGGGCGACAATCCCGAATTTTTGGGCCACGAAGCGTTGATGATTACCAACGTTTCTAAAAAGGATGCTCACATTAGAATTAAAATTCTTTTTGAAGACAAAGCGCCTTACGATAAAATCACTATCGATCTCAACGCTGAAAGAACTACTTGTTTAAGACTTGACGGACCTATCGGCAAGGAACAATACAAGATTCCTTTCGGTCAATACGCTATCCACGTTATTTCAGACGTTCCAGTATGCGCTTGCTTCGGCCGTCTTGACGTAAGACAAACTAACATGGCTTACTATAGCCCAGCAGGTTACGCATTCTAATCTGAATCGGATAGGACGGAATGGTTATGAAATACAGATATAGCGTTAACGTGCACGAACGTCAATTCGATAACGACTTGGAAAAGATGTTTAGAACGTTGCACGAACTCGGCTACGGCGCGATAGACGGCTTGGGCGGTAAGCCTATATCCGACGACGCGCTTGAAGAAAAGAACTATTGCGAAAAATACGTTAGCCTAGCAAAGCAGTACGATATTCAACTTTACCAAGGTCACGCGCCTATTCTCGTTAATAGACCTGAATCGGAGTTTTTGAGTAAAGAGTATCGCGATAGATTTCAAGCCCGTCTTGAAAGGGCTGCTAGAATGGGTATTAAATATCTTGCGGCGCACGGATACGTTCCTGAAGGGATAGACTTTTTCAGAAATGAAAGGAACTACGACTACAAGCAACTAGAAGAACACAATAAAGAGTTAAACTTAGAGTTCTTTAGTCAATTCGTTCCCTTCTTAAAGCAAGAAGGTTTAGTGCTTTGTTTGGAAAACTTGTTTGCTTACGATATGATGGAAAGACATCACGTAGCTTCCGTTTGCGCAGACCCCAAAGAAACCCTTTACTATATCGACCAACTTGGCTCTGATTGCTTTGCCGCGTGTTACGATAGCGGTCACTTAAATCACTTTGGCGGTGATGAGTACGAATATATTACCACGCTTGGCAAACATCTAAAACTTACTCACTTGCACGATAGTTGGGGTAAAGAGTTTCACGGTATGGACTGGCACCACATGCCCGGCGACGGTGACGTTAACTGGGAAGCGGTGAAAAAAGGTCTTAACGACGTGGGCTTTACGGGTACGATAAATGCAGAAATGTATCTTCGCCCAGAAAAACTTAAATACGTTAGACTTAAATATAACGTAGATAGTCTAAAAATTTTATTTGAAGACTAAAAAATGAAAACTGAATAAGTCGGGGCTTCGCGCCCCGACGAAAAAAACAGACGCGTCTGTTTTTTGCTTGAGGAACTCAAGCAAAAATAGGCTTGGTGGATTAAAAACTAATGAAAAAGGTAATTATTCTTCTCAAATGGTTTTAACGGAATTTCAAGGTTTCGGTAAAAAGACGGTGGTCACGTCAGGGGCTCTGAAAGAAGTTGAAATAAAGGGGAAGATTTACAAAAAATATATAATTTATAAGGAGAGAATTTTATGAAAACATTTAAGAAATTGCTTGCTATTTTGCTTGCAGTAGTTTGCGTTTTCGGTTGCGCGGCTTGTAAAAAAACCGGTAGAGTAATCGATAAAAACAAAACACAACTTGAAATTTCTCACTTTAACGGTGGTTATGGTGATAAATGGATTCAACAAGTTGCTGATGAATTTGAAGCGGCTTACGCCAACGTAAGTTTTGAAGAGGGTAAGAAAGGTGTTCAAGTATGGGTTAACAACCATAAGAACACTGCTTCTGAACTTTCTGCTGAAATTAAGCAAGAAAATGAATGGATTTTCTTTAACGAACAAGTTCAATATTACACACTTGCTTACGGGCAAGATGGCGCTAGCTTCCTTTACGATATTTCGGACGTTGTAAACGGTACGTTTGATATTAGAGATATCGCAGAAAAAAATGGTATTTTCGCTATGGATGACGAAGGAAATAAACTTGGTGTTAACAATATATATAGCCCTGTTGACAAAGATATTATCGGCAAGTTTAACGACGTTCAGAAAACCGAACTTAAAGTAAACGATAAGTATTATGCTATTCCGCACTATGAAGCATATACTGGGCTTACTTATGATGCTGACCTTTGGAATAGAAGAGGATATTATTTTAACGGCGCAAACAACAGTATCGGCCTTTCTGAAAAAAATAAAGAAACTGGTGCGAGTGAAAGACACAAATTCTCGCTTGGACCTGATGGCTTGGCTGGTACTTATGACGACGGCTTGCCTGCGACTTACGAAGAATTCCTTATTTTGTGCGCAGAAGTGAAATCTACAGAATATTCGCCTATTACTTGGTCTGGAAATAAAAACAACACTTTCTATATTACTAACGTTCTTAACCAACTTATTACCGACTATCACGGTGCAGAAGAAGCAATCGCTTATTCTTTCGATGGTACTGTTACCGATTATGTAACCGATTGGGGTACTGATACTTGGACTTTTGGTGGAAATACCGTTTCGGTTGATAAGCCTATTACGGGTGAAAAAATTATTTCTGCTGCAAATGGTTACGACGTGTTTAATAGGGCGGGGTACTATTATGCTTATAAGTTGTTAGAAGAAATTATTAAAAAAGGATATACCGCTGCAGACTGTTATAACGGCGCGTCTCATACCAACACTCAATCTAATTTCCTTATTTCCACAAAAACTTCTAAACCTACCGCAATGATAGCAGAGGGTGTTTGGTGGACAGCAGAAGCATCGGGTACTTTTAGATCTATGTCTTCTGGTGGTAGAGATTCAAAGTACACGGCTATGGGTAGAGATCTTCGTTTTATGCCCTTGCCGAAGGCTGATGCAGAACACGTAGGCAAAACGACTCTTCTTGAATCTAACCGTTCTTATATGTTTATGAGATCAAACATTCCTGAAGATAAGGTTGCTCTTTGCAAACTCTTTATTCAGTTCGCAAATGAAGAAGAAAGATTGCAATCTTTCTCTGTATTGACTAACGCACCTAAGGCGCTTATCTACGATATGGAAGAAAGTCAACTTGCAGAAATGACGCCGTTCGGCAGATCTATTCTTGAAATGAAGAATGCAAAGAATCCTGTTACGGGTGAAAGAATGACAGACGTTCTTTATCAAATTGCAAATGAACCTATTTATTTCAGTAATGAAAGTAGTTTCAAGAGACACTTGGTTATTGACTCTGCAGAGTATGATTATGATGCGCCTTCAACGTATTTTAAGTATGGTACTACAAAAGACAAAGCTCCTAGCGCAAAGAAATATTTTACTTCATTTGTTAACGCTTGGAAAACTCAATGGAAACCCCTTTATGATAAAGCGTATCCTAGCGCAAAATAATTTTTACGGGTGATAAAATGGAACAAACTAATACGGTTGTTCAAGAGAAGAAAACGCTTAAAAAGAGGCAGAAAGACGCGATATTCGTCGCCTGCCTCGTGGCGCTTCCCTTGATACACTATACAATATTTTACGTTTACGTAAACTTTAACTCGGTTTTGCTAGCTTTTCAGCGTTATGACGTTGTAAACGGTATATACAGATTTGCAGGCTTTGATAATTTTAACGACATCATTATTAAAATCGTAAACACTGGGTTGCTTTTAAGTTCGCTTAAAAACTCTTTGTTGTATTACGTGATACATACGGCTGTTGGTACTACTGCTTGCTTGTTGTTCTCGTATTACATCTTTAAAAAGCGTTTTGCTAGTAAAGTGTTTAAGACTATGCTTTTCTTGCCGTCGATTATTTCTTCGATAGCGTTAAGCCTTATGTTTAAGTATTTTATAAACGACGGTATTTCTGCTTTTCTTCAAAAATCGATAGGTCCTGATTTTCCGATACTTATGGAAAATCCTGATACTATATTCGGCGTGGTAATTTTTTACGGCGTTTGGATGGGCTTTGGTACTAGTTTGCTTATGTATTCAGGCGCAATGAGTAATATTTCCGATTCGGTTATGGAAGCGGCTCAAATTGACGGGGCGGGGGAATTTAATCAATTTATAAGAATAGTTCTTCCTTTAATTTACCCCACTATTACCACTTTCTTAATTAACGGCGTTGCAACTATATTTGCTGCAGATATGCACTTATATGCTTTCTATGGTGGAAGCGCTCCTGATAGAGTTGCTACTTTCGGTTATATCTTGATTAAAGAAACGAGATCGGCTTCTGGTGACCTTGCGGGTTATCCTTATCCTGCGGCAATCGGTTTGTTGCTTACTTTGGTAACCGTGCCTTTGACTATGCTTGTACGTTGGGCCCTTAATAAATTTGGGCCGAAGACCGTTTAAGGAGGGAACACTATGAAAAAATCTGGTATGAAAAATAAGTTTTCTCCCTTATTCTTGGTGTTAGGTATAGTTCTTGCAATTTATGCAATATCGTTGTTTATACCTATTGTTTGGGCGATATTAACTTCGCTTAAAGATAACATTAACGATTTGCTTTGGAACGATCGTCTTCAAGCGCCTAATACTTTTGGGTTACCTGATCCTTTTAAGTTTGAAAACTATTCGGTAGTTTTCAACTACTTCTTCGTTCCGATTGATTCGGGTAGAGATGTCATGTTCCCCGAATTGCTTATAAACTCTTTGCTTTACGCAACGGGTAACGCTATTGCGCATACTACCGTTATATTTATTGTAGCGTACGCATGCGCGAGATTCGATTTCAAAATCGGTAAGGTGATTTACTTCACGGTTATTCTTGGTATGATTTTGCCTTTGGTTGGTTCTCAACCTTCTATGGTTGCTGTTGCAAAACAGATGGGACTTTACGATACTATGTGGGGGCAATGGCTTATGAACGCCCATTACCTTGGTATGTATTTCCTTGTAATGCACGCAACTTTAAAGGCTTATCCTAAAGATTTCGACGAGGCGGCTCAAATTGACGGCGCTAACAACCTTTCCGTAATGTTTAAAATTATGTTCCCGCTTTCAATAACTACTTTCTCTACGATTTTGTTATTGATGTTTATTCAACACTGGAACAACTATACGTCACCGATGTTGTTGATGCCGAACATTCCTACAGTTGCTTACGCGCTTCGTTATTTCGATACAACGTCGAATAACGACCTAACCAACACGCCTTCAAAACTTGCAGCGTGCTTGTTGGTTGCAGTTCCTACACTTACATTGTTTTTGATATTCCACGACAGACTACTAAATAACGTGTCTATCGGTGGGGTAAAAGAATAAAATATAAAAGGAGATTTGATGAAAATGACAAAACTCAGAAAAGTTTTCGTCAGCATACTCGCGATAGTAGCAATTTGCTGTTCGATTATGTCTTTCACCGTTTTTGCAACGGGTGAGGCTACGCTCGAAGATGCAAGCGCTATTACCGGTTTTACTTATGGGCAAGAAATTGAAATGCCTACGGGTAAAATTAAGTATGGTGAAGATACTAAAAACGCAACCGTTAAAATCGTTTTCCCAAACAAGACCGAAGTTAACGAAGGTCCTGTTACGCTTAATAGTGAAGGTAGATATACCGTAGTTTATAGCGCGAATTTTGGCGGTGAAACCAAATCTGTAGAACAGAATTTCTCTATTGAAAAACCCTTGTTCTACGTGAAGAATCAAGCGTCAAGCGTGGAATATACCACCTATAGTTATTCCGATCACGCTACGGCTGAATACGCTTCTGATAGAGAAGAAGTGCTTAATTCATCAGTTTCCGGCGTACAAGTTAAACTTGCCGCTGGCGACGTGTTTGAATATAGCCGTGTTATCGACCTTAAAGGTAAAACTTCTTTAGATTACCTTTTGGGTATGGTTATCGCTCCTAACGCTATCGGCATTAACGACGTAGATAACTTCTCGGTTATTCTTACCGACGCTCACGATCCTTCAAACTATATAACCGTAACTACTTATTCTCGTACTAATCCGCTCGCTTATGCGTTATCTGCGGCAAGCAAGAGTGATTTCTGCGAAGGTCAAGTATTTACCGGTTGGGAATTCAACCGTGACGTAAAGCACGTTAACAGCGCCGGTACTCCCGTACGTTTCTCTTTCACCGGTCCTTGTAAGGTAACGGAAAGCGAAACGGCAACTTCTACTAGTAAAAACCAAAACGACGTTAAGTACGGCATTAACGGAATAGAACATAACAACTTCTATTTCTCGTTCGATTACGCTAACAAACAAGCGCATGCGCCTGCAGCGCCTAACGGTAGACAAATCGCGCACGCAAATAGCACGACTATGTTCGTTGACTTTGACGATCCCTTGCATTTTGAAAACGTTTGGAGAGGTTTTACCACTGGTGAATGTTTCCTTTCTATTAAAGCAGGCGGTTATACTGGCGAAAGTTTCAGTTTTATATTAACTCACCTTGACGGTATGGGCGAACGCGAAAGTAACGCTATGGGTAACCTTGTCGACGGTGATTTTGAAACCACTTACGACCGTGGCCCTATCGAAATTGAACTCGATCTAGAAGGATATAGCGAAAACGCGCTTCCCGTTGCGCTCGTAGGCGTTGAATATCCCTTGTTTGATGCAATAACCAAGAATGTATATTTCGGAACTCTTTATCCCGAATATTCAATTACAAAAGGTGGCGAACCCGTTGCTAAATCTGAAAACGGATTCTTGCCGACCGAAGCAGGCGAATACCTAGTAACCTATAAGGTAATCGACTATATAGGTAGAGAAGAAACCAAGACCATTACCATTAACGCAGTAGATACTATCGATCCTGCAATAACCTTTACTCCTGCTACTATAGCAGAAGGCGCTGGTACTGCTGGTGTGTACGTTGATATTGCAGACGTTGAAGTAACAGGTGGCTCGGGTAATTGTTCGGTTGTTGCAACCGTTAAGTTGGGCGAAGAAGATATCGCTGTTGAAAACGGCAGATTCTTCCCTGCAAAATCTGGTACTTACGTAGTTACGATTACTGCTACCGACTATATCGGTCAAATGGATAGCATTAGTTATAACGTAGTCGTTGGAAACGGTAACGTTCCCGTAGCAATTACTAAACCTACTCTTCCCAAGTACTTTATTTCTGGCGCAACTTATATTTTACCTGAAATAATGTTCTATGATTATACCGACGGTACGGGTAACCCCACGGCTATCGTTCCCACCATCGTTTACGAAGATGGTAACGGCACGAACATTGCTATCGGTAGAGAAATTACCCCCGTTGCAAGAGAAGATATTAACACCGTAAAAGTAACTTACTTTACCGGCTCTTATGCAAACATGCAGGGTAAACTTGAATACGAAGAAATCCCCGTAATCAACTTGAAAGAAAAAGAAGTGATGGTTTATCCAACTGGTTATACCGAAGAAGTTGACGTTTTCAAAATGGAAAGATTGCTCGTTGGTAACGGCTTTAAGGCTAAAACTGACTATAACGGCATAACGCTTACTTTTGACGACGAAATTAATTTTGACTTTGCAAACCCGTTACTCCCAAGCGATTTATCGATTAAATTCTCTGGCGAAAAGGGTAACAGTTCTTATGAAAGAGTGGAAATAACCGTTACCGATAGTCAAAACGCAGACCAAGTAGTTAAGTTTATTTATAAAGCAAGATCTAACGATACTGCTAAAACTGATTTCTATATCAATAGTACTTCAAATATCGCTTACGAAAACACGCAGTCGTTTGTTAACGGCATGGGTTTCGTTCTTACTATTAACGCATTTAAGTCTCAAGCGTTGTTTAACGTAGAAAACACTCTTGCTGCAACCATTAGCACCTATTTGAACGGCGAACAATTCAAGGGCTTTACGTCTGGTAAGGTTTACGTTAACGTTGCTGTTAAAGGTGTAAGCGAAAGTTCTGTATTAAAGGTAAGCAATATCGGTGGACAACCGTTAAGCAATACTGATTCAGACAGAATATCGCCAGTAATTGCTATTGAAGACGAATGGCTTGGATATAAGAGAATGGGCGAAAGAATGTTGATACCTAAAGCTTATATCGCAGACGCAGTAGATCCTGGCGTAATTGGTACTGTAACCGTTAGAGCACCTGAAAATGAAGATGGTGAAAGTTCAATCGTAACTTCTGTTGACGGCGTATTCTTGAACAACGTTCCTTGCGATAGAGATTATTATATCGACATTAAGCAGTATGGTGGTTACATCGTAACGTACTATGCAAAAGACGCATCTGGTAACGAACTTGAAAACGCTAGAGAATTCGTTCTTGTTCCCGATATGGAAGCGCCTGAAATCAAGGTTAGCGGAAAGGTTGCAACGACTGGTAAGGTAGGCAAACAAATTGCTCTTCCGACTGCAGTTGGTATCGACGCGCTCGACGGCAAGTGTGACGTAACCGTTTACTTGCAAGCTGTTACGGGTATTATGCACAAGATGGAAAAAGGCAAATGGGCGTTCGTACCCAACAAGGCAGGTGTGTATAGAGTAATTTATACATCAATAGACGCTTCTAATAACATGGCTACTATAGAATACGAAATTACCGTTAAATAAGGAGGAAAGTGAATATGAAAAAATTAGTTAAATTAATTGCAATAGTTCTTTCTATGGTTTGCGTTCTTTCTGCAACGGTAGGCTGTAACAAAGAAAGTTCTTTGGGTAATTCCAAAGGCAAACTTACTTACACCGAAACCCCCGCATACTTGGGCGGTACGCACACGGGTTACGACAGTATAACCCCCGTAAGTGGTGAATACGTACTTAAAGATGGCAACGTGAACTATAAAGTAATAGTTCCTGAAGTTGGTTCAATGACTCAAGCTTTGGCTGCAAGAGTAACGCTTGCAAAGAACGATTTTAAGGAAATCTTTATGAAGGCAACCGGTAAATTTATCAACGTGGAAACCGAAGCTGGAATTTCCGAACTTACCGGTGAAGAACGCTACATTATAATAGGTAGTGAAAAACTTGAACAAATGGCAGGATTATCTATCGCAGATAAGAGGGCAGCGCTTAACGCAAACGGCTTTACCATTAAAACGGTAGGCAAAAACATCTTTATTACTGCAGAAGATTCTACTGGCGCATTGTTCGGGGCTTACGAACTTTTAACCCAAATGGTTGGTTACGAAAGATACACCGTAGAACACTACGAAGTAAAGAACGTAACTGAAATTCAACTTATGAACTACGATATCGTGGATAACCCCGATATTGAAAGAAGAATAGGACCATACGGTGACGTATATACCGATTCTACCAACGCAAACAGAATGAGATTCTTGCTTAACCACAGAGATATTTTTGCAAGAACGGGTGATATCCCTAACTTCCATAACACGTTGGAATTCTTGCCCCCTGAAAAATGGATGGCTACCCACCCCGAATGGTACGATCAAAAACTTGCTCCTGGTATCACCCCCGTACAACTTGAAAACGTATTCCAGTTGTGCTATACGGCAGGTAAGTTTGACCCAGAAGCCAACCTTGCGGCAGTAATGAATTCTAAAGCAGCGCTTGCAAACGATACGGGCGAATTTAACTTTGCGGTAGTAAACGGCGAGGCTTATAATGAAAGTTTTGAAATCTACTTAGAAGAAATGTCTAATAGAGTAATTGCTTGTCTTGAAGCGGATAGAGTAAACGGTATCGTTACTATTACGGCAGAAGACAATAAATCGTACTGCAAATGTTCTGGTTGTGTGGCTGCAAACGACTATTACGGCGCAATTTCCGGCCCGATGTACAACGTATTGAACGAAGTTTGCAGACGTGTACAATATAAGCTTAAACATCACGAAGACGAAACTATGAGAGATAGAGAAGCGCTTATTTGTATGTTTGCTTATCACGGTTATATCGCCGCTCCCGTAATTACAGACGCAGCAACAGGGCAACCCATATTAGACAAGAACGGTAATCCCCAACCAGTTGACGCATCTGTAGTAGGTGAAAGCAATACCGCAATTTATATGACGAGTTCGGGCGCAGTTAACAGTAAATCTTTCAACGACGTAGCAAATAAGGAAATTAAGCAACGTCTAAAGAACTGGGAAGCAATCTGCGATCACTTTGGCGCATGGTTGTACCAAACGACTTACGACGATTACTTTATGCCTTACGATAACTTCGGCTCAATGCAAGATAACTATAAGATGCTTGCAGAACTCGGCGTTAAGTGGATGTTTAACCAAGGTCAACAAGGTAACGAAAATCCCACGCACTTCAGTAGATTTAAACTTTATCTTAATAGTAAGTACGAATGGAACGTTAACGAAAACTTTGAAGAAATGTACGATAATTATTTCAATTATATGTACGGACCTGCAGCGGCAGATATGAAAGCTTTCTTCACGGATATGAGATTACACTTTAATATGATTAAAGACGTAGATTTTGAAGGCTCACTCGTTGACGAAGCATTCTTCCCGTACGCAGTAGTTAAACGTTGGTCGAATTATTGCGACAAGGCTTATGAAAAGATTGCAAGTTTACAATCAACCAACCCCGAATTGTGGGAAATGTACAGAGATAATATCGTAACCGAAAGTTTGATGCCTAGATATATGATTATCAAATGGCACGACGCATCTATCGGTATGGGTAGTGACGCTCTTGCAAAATACAAGAGAGAATTTAAGGAAGACTGCCGTAGAGTAGGTATTACCGAATGGGCACAACACGATTCTATCGAAGATATTATCGGTACTTGGTAAAAATTAAAAAACTAACTATCGTATGGGCTTGAATTAAAAATTAACTAAACATACGGACCTGACTTAAAATAAAAAAATAAAAAAAACTCGTTCCTAAAAAATTCGGGGGGGGGGGGGGTAGGGCCCCTCTCTCGGATTAAGGAAACGAAAAAAATTTATAAGGAAGGTTAAAAATATTATGAAAAAATCCTACCAAACCCCGACCGCAGAACTTAACGCCTTTGCTATGGCAGACGTTCTTGCATGGTCTAACAACGACGTTGACGGTCAATCGAATATCGGTTTTGACGCGTCAAAAGACTTAAACTGGAATTAAGGGGGGAACTATTATGAGTAAAACTATAAAAAGTTTAATGATTAAAGTAACCCTTGCAATTCTAATGCTCGCTATGGTTGGTTTCGTGTTTACTACGGTAAACTTTAGATCGGCTAAAGCAGAGGAAACTGCTACCGGCGTTTTTGAATTCGTAGGCACGTCCATCAACGTTGAAGACGTTACTGATGGCGAAGCTGGGTACGAAGACGTTACTTCGGCAAAAATCACTTCTATAGTAGATAAAACCTACTACGACGCTATTGAAGTAAAAGAAGGCGAAACCTTAAAGTTCTTTACCTTGGTTTCTACTAGCGACGAAGATCCTACTCTAGAAAAAGTTGAAGGCTCTGAAAACAGAATAGTAGTTGCTTACTGGTATCCTGATTTTACAGAAACGAGAACGGAATTCACTTCTAACACCTATATCGCAAACTTCCCTGCAGAACGCTACGCAAGCGAATTTACCGTTAGAGTAGGTTACACCGTTGGTGAAACTACCGAATACGTAGATTCTGTTAAAACGTCTTTAGTAGGTGTTGCAAGCCAAGCAATCAACGCAGGTTATACTGAAGACCTTTCAAAATATCTTGGCGAAGCAAAAACGCTTGTAGG
>JAFTIK010000013.1 GCA_017456945.1 Clostridia bacterium | reverse complement strand
TGCGCTTGGGGCTTATCAAATAAAACGTGTTTTACTATACCGTGTTGCCAGTCTCTATTTAACGCGATATAAATTTTTCTTGCGCTTAAAATCTGTTTCATACCTATCGTAATGCACCACTCGGGCATACCGCGCAAATCACCCCTTTGGTAGCCGTAAGCGTTAATGGTTTTGGTTTCGCGAGAGATAGGCAAAACGCGAGTTGGTAAGTTTGCAAATTCTTCTGCGGTAATGGGGTCGTCTTGTTCTGCGGGCTCGTTAAAGGCAACGTGACCGTTAATACCAAGCCCACCTAGGCATAAATCTACCCCACCGAGTTCTTCTATAAGTTTATCGTACTCTTTTTCCTTTCCTACGCGTGGGAATAGTCTTTGCTCTTTGGGCATTATCAACTGCTCGTCCACACGAGAATAAAACTCGTCTTGCATACGCTTTTCAAAACTCATTTTATGCGACGGGTCTATCATTTCGGTAGGCGAAGTCATATATTCGTCCATATTAAAAAACCAAACGTTTTTAAGTGATACTTTAAGTTGATTTACTAGTTTTGCTAAAATAGGATATTGATCGGTAGGACCTACGGGCACTATCATAACCGTCTTTTTGCCCTTGGCGTTGTTTTTCATAATTTCTTCTAGCATTACCATTGCCATATCGAAATACACGTCCCATTCCTTATTAACCGTCTTAAATAAAATTCCGTTCACCTTTTTTTCCATTATGCTATTTCCTTTCCTTTAATAAATATTTTTTCCACTTCAAAATTGTTATCTAATAGGCAAATATTCGCAATCTTTCCAACCGAAATGCTACCGTAATTTTTATCTTCGCCGATAATTTCCGCAGGGGTTAAAGTACCCGTACGAACGGCGTCGTAAACGGGAATACCAGTATCGATAAGGTTTTTAACCATTTGCCTTACGCTAGTAATGCTACCTGCGTATTTAGAGCCGTCTGCAAGCGTAGCAACCCCGTCGTTTACCCTTACTAATTGCGCCGTTTCCCCACTTCCTAACCTATAAAGTTTTCCGTCGTTAGGCATACCCGCGCAACGCAAGGAATCGGAAACCACGCACACTTTATCCACCCCTTTGGCGCGAATTATCATCTTTGCTAGTTCTGGTGGAATATGTTTATTATCCGCAATCATTTCAGCAGTCAAATTATCGTCTGTCAAGGCGTATTCTCTAAGCCCTACGTTTCTTACGTCATTTTTAAAACGCAGTTCGCTCATTGCGCAATAGATATGCGTAACGTGGCGCATGCCGTTTTTTATTGCGGGCATAAATTCCGGATAAATACCGTCGTCGTGCCCACCGCTTACCATAACGCCTTTTTCCGTAAGCCTTTTAGCCATTTGGTCAGCCCCGTCTAACTCGGGGGATATGGTAACCGTTTTAATTACTTTAGCGTAATCGAGCATATACGAATAATCGTCTTTTGAAGGGACGGCAAGGTCTTCTAACTTTTGCGCGCCACGATTTTTAACTGATAAAAACGGGCCTTCTAAATGCGCGCCCAAAACCATAGACTTTAGACTATCCGAGCCTTGCATATAATCTTTTACAAAGTTCAAAAACCCTACTATTTGTTCTTTTGGCGCGGTGCAAGAAGTTGGTACAACCCCCGTAGTTCCGTTAGTCAAATGAAAATTTAGCGCCTTTTCAAAGGCAACTTTATTGCAATCCATAAAATCTGCGCCAAAACCGCCGTGGGTATGAATATCTATAAAACCCGCTGTAACGAATTTATCGGTAGCGCAAACGATTTCTTCGTTTTCGTTTGCAGTCAAGCAGTCCGCAATCTCTACGATTTTACCTTCTTGAATTCTTATATCGCCTTTTTTTACGCTATTTGATAGTACAATATTTCCGTCTTTAATAATCATACTAAAAGCACCCTTATTCCCCGCAAATTTCACTTGCAATTTTCCTATCTAACGGGTAAGTTCTAGCCCCTTTATGCAAGCACTTATACCCCGCTATCTTACTAGCAAAATCACAAGCGTCTTTTACGCTTTTTCCTTCGCAATACGCCAAAACGAACGCCCCGTGAAAGGTATCGCCCGCACCGTTAGTGTCAACGGCTTTTACCTTTACGCTATCGTAATGCAAAATTTCGCCCTTGTCGTAATAATACCCACCATTACTACCGTCGGTTACCACTAAAATTTCAGGGTTGTATTTATCTAAAAGTTCCGCCATTGCTTCGGGGATAGTAGTTTTACCCGTAATACCTTTTGCAAACTCTGCAGACGGTATCAAAATATCCACTAACGGTAAAAGTCTTTCAATACCCGAATATAGCCCGCCCGCATCAAGACTTACTTTAACGCCACGCTCTTTTGCGTATTTTGCAGCCGTGATTGCGCACTCTAAATAATTGCCGTCTAAATGCAAAAGATATGCGTTATCAATAGGCGAAAAATCAACGAGTTTGGGTTCGTCGGGAACACTCCCCCTATCGAAAACGCAAGTTCTGCTTGCAGTATCAGTCGCAAGAACTATATACGATACGAAAGAAGTTTTATCTTCTAAAACCGTGGCGTTTTGCACGCCTACACCGTACTTTTTAAAGTCTTCTAAAAGATACTTTCCCGCGCTATCGCCACCAAAGCAACCTATTACTTGGGCTTTTACGCCAAGTTTACTGATAACTACTAGCGCGTTGCCTACCGGCCCGCCACCCGAAAGAAATATGCCTTCCGCCTTCTTTTTGGTGTCTTCTGTAGGGTATTTATCACAGTTAATAAGCGTGTCTAAAACGCACGCGCCTAGTCCTACGACCTTTTTCATACTCTATCGTTTGCTCCAAGCAATTTAATTTTTGAAACGGCAAAGTTCTTAACCGCTTCGATCGGTTCTTTCATAAATAAATCTATAGCGTAAACCTTTCTATCTACGTTAAACACGCTATCTAAAAAAGAATAGCAAACGTCCGTACCAAAATTTATTTTACGAATACCCGCTTTAATTGCAAGTTTAATCTGGTCGTCGGGAATTCCGCTACCACCGTGAAGAACGAGGGGTATTTTTATTTGGTCTTTAATTTCTTTTATGCGCTCTATCTGCAAAACGGGCGCTTGTTTATATCTGCCGTGCGCAGTACCTACAGCGACTGCCAAAGCAACTACGCCCGTGCCGTCAACGAATTTTTGCGCTTCTTCTACCGTGGTGTAGTCGGTGGGAATACCGTCTGCGGCAGAGCCTATATGCCCTATTTCACCTTCTACGCCTATATCCATTGCAGACAACACGTCCACAACCTTTTTGGTATTAACAATATTTTCATCCATATCCAACTTTGAAAAGTCAACCATAATACCCGTTGCGCCGTTTTTAATAGCGATAGCGGCAGGCTCAAACCCTGCGCCGTGATCTAAGTGAATACATACGGGAACGCTTGCTTTTTCCGCTGCCTTTAACATTATCGGCGCAAGATAATCTACCACGCCCGACGACGCCAAGCGAGAATAAAACTGTAAAATTACCGGCGAGCGCTGTTCTTCAGCCCCTTTGATAATTCCCATTACCGTTTCCAT
>JAFTIK010000099.1 GCA_017456945.1 Clostridia bacterium | reverse complement strand
TCTTACCGTGTCGCGATAAATCTTTTTATCTACGCCCGGGTATTTATCACGGTTGAAAGTAATTTTTACAACCGCGCTATCTACGTTTGGCACGGGCATAAACATCGTTCTTGGAACGCTTAAAATTCTTTCTGAAGACGCAACTAAGTTTATACTTGCGGTAATAGCGCCGTAATCTGCCGTGCCAGCTTTAGCGCATAATCTTCTTGCAACTTCCTCTTGCACCATTATTACTATTGAAGTACAGTGTTTAGATTCTTCTATAAACTTCATGATGATAGGAGTAGTTATATAATAAGGCAGGTTTGCCACAAGTTGATATTCTTCCCCTATTCTATTTTCAGTTTCTTGCGTTTTTTCACGCATTATATCTTTAAAGGTGATATCGCAGTTTTCTATACCGGCAAGGTTATCGCCTAAAACGGGCGCAAGAGATTTATCTATTTCGTAACCGTAAACGTATTTTGCCCTTTCGCATAAAACCTTGGTTAAAGTACCCGCACCGCAACCTATTTCTAAAACGGGAGTATTTTTGTTTACCCCGCCCTTTTCGGCAATACTTATAAGCAAATTGCCATCGCTTAAAAAGTTTTGGCCGTACTTTTTGCTAAATTTGAAATTGTGCTTTTTTAATAGTTCGCTTAGTTTCATCTTTATTCTCCAAGTGCCCCGCAATTAAAAAACCGCACGGCGTTTGCGCGCACCCTTAAAATCACTTCTTCTATTTCTTCTTCGTAAACCTTAGCGAGTTTTTGGTAGACGAGCGCCACCCTGTTAGGCTCGTTAACCTGCCCGCGATAGGGCACGGGGGACATATACGGACAATCCGTTTCGCAAAGAATTCTATCTTTTGGAATACTTTTTATTACATCTTCTTTTTTGGCGTTTTTAAAGGTAATTGCCCCGCCGAATGCAAAATACGCACCGAGTTTTAAATACTCTTTTGCGCTTTCTGCGCTTTCGGAATAACAATGCATTAAAAAGCCCTTGGATAAACAATCTTTATTAGCGGTTAAAATTTCAAGCATATCTTGAGTTGCTTCGCGTGAGTGTATAACCACGGGAAGATCTACCCTTTTTGCCAGTTTTAACTGGGAAATAAAAAGTTCTTTTTGTTCGTCCTTACAGTCTTTTCCGTAATGATAATCTAACCCGATTTCGCCAACGGCCAGGCATTTTTTATGCGAAAAAAGTGGTAAAAGTCGGTCTATAGCGCCGTTATCTAACCTTTGACATTCGGACGGATGAATGCCTGCCGTAAAGAATATCCCGCTATATTCATCCGATATCGCTTGCCCTTTTTCGCTACTGAAATTATCGTAGCCAACGGTTATGATTTTTTTAACGCCATCTTGCTTTGCCCTTTTTATAACGCCTGCTACGTTATCGTAAACTTTATCTGATAGGTGGGCGTGAGTATCTATCATTATCTTACCACGCTACCTTCTTCCATACTGGGATCGGGTTCTACCAAAGTTACTACTCCGTTGGATTCAGCGCATAAAATCATTCCTTCGCTCTTTACCCCGCGAAGCATAGCGGGTTTTAAGTTCGCAACCAAAATTACCTTTTTGCCAACTAAATCTTCGGGCTTGTAATATTTAGCTATACCGCTTGCAACCGTTCTTTCTTCCGCCCCTAAACTTAAGGTGAGTTTTAAAAGTTTGTCGCTTTTTTCGACCTTTTCGCATGCTGTAACGCGCGCTACCCTTAGGGCTATTTTAGCGAAATCCTCTATTCCGATCTCGGTAAATACTTCTTTTTCTTTTTTAGGCTCTTTGCTAGCTGCGTATTTGCTTGCGATTTCTTCTGCCTTTTTGTTAACTTCGTTAGCATCTAATCTTGCAAATATAACTTTGGGATCGGCGGTTACGATAGTTCCGTCTTTATAAAGACCGAACTCGTTTAGTAAGTCGTATTCCCTTATGGGTGAAGAAAGTTCGCTTAAAACTTCTTCGCTGGTTGAAGGCATAAAAGGATAAAGCATACTTGCGCACATTACGATAGTTTCGGTTAAGTTATACATAACTTCTTTAATGCGTGGCAAGGTGGATTCTTCTTTTGCAAGCACCCAAGGCGCGGTTTCGTCTATATACTTATTCGCCCTGCGAAGCAAGGTGAACACCGCACCGATGGCATCTGCTATTTTACATTCGTCCATCAACGCGCTTACTTTTGCATAAGTTGAAGTGGCAAGTTCTTTAAGTTCGTTATCTACTTCTTCTGTAACCCCGCTTCTTTCTACCTTACCGGCAAAATACTTGTTGGTCATAGAAATAGTTCTTTTTACCAAGTTGCCGTAAACGTTTGCGAGTTCCGCGTTGATCTTTTCGGTCATTAAATTCCATGAAACAAGCCCGTCGTTATCAAAGGGCATGCTTGCAAGAAGGTAATATCTTACCGCGTCTACACCGTAAACGGAAGCAAGGTCGTCTGCATATAAAACGTTGCCTTTAGACTTAGACATCTTTCCGCCTTCTTGAAGTAGCCAGGGATGGCCGAATACCTGCTTAGGTAAGGGCTCACCCATAGCCATAAGGAAGATGGGCCAGTATATCGTGTGGAAACGAATTATGTCTTTACCTATAACGTGAACGTCAGCAGGCCAAAGTTTTTTGTAGTTTTCGCCGTGATTTCCATCTGCGTCGTAACCGATACCCGTGATATAGTTGGTTAATGCGTCTAACCAAACGTATACTACGTGCTTACTGTCGAACTCTACGGGAATACCCCATTTAAAGGACGTTCTTGATACGCATAAGTCTTGAAGACCGGGCAGTAAAAAGTTGTTCATCATTTCGTTCTTTCTTGAAACGGGAACGATAAAATCGGGGTTGTTGTTTATATGTTCAATAAGTTTAGGCGCGTACTTGCTCATCTTGAAAAAATAAGC
>JAFTIK010000098.1 GCA_017456945.1 Clostridia bacterium | reverse complement strand
GCTAAAATAAAAAAGGTTAACGATTTTGTTTCTATCGCTATAGATTTCGTTTTTCTTAATATTTTGCTTATCGTTATAGATGGCTACACCATAACTAATTGGTATTTTAATATAGCGTTGCCTATTGTTGTCGGGTGTTATCTTTTCGTTAATTTATTGTTGGTGATAAGATTTTTAAATACGAATAGGTTAATAAAAACTAGTATTATTTTAGCATTGATAGATTTATTGTATATCGTTCCCGTTTTCTTAAAAGTAAAATCTTCCTTCGTGCAAGAAGAAATAGATCAAGCAAATATACTTAAAGCAAATTTTTCAAACTGGAAAGTTGCTTTAGAAAACAATATACATTGCATTATTTTTTTAACGATTATAACTTGTTCGTTGGTATTTTTAATCTTTGGATTAATAAAACGATTAAAAACAAAAAAACACTTTATCAATTAAGATAAAGTGTTTTTATTATTCTAAATAATCCAGTCCCCGTCGATAAACAAAGTCGTTTCTTCGCCACTATAATCAACGCCGATTATAGAAAGGTCGCTAGTGCCTATCATAAAGTCAACGTGTTCAATAGAGTCGTTTGCACCCAAACTTTTTAGTTCTTTTAAGTTTAGTTTATCCCCGTTTTTAACGGTGGTGGGGTAAGCTTTTCCAAGCGCTAAATGGCAACTTGCGTTCTCGTCGAAAAGGGTGTTGTAAAAAAGTATTCCACTTTGCGCAATAGGGCTATTTTTGCCTATTAAAGCAACTTCGCCGATACGCGTAGTACCTGCGTCCGTTTTAAGAAGTTCTTTTAGCGCGTCTTGCCCGATTTCTGCCGAAAAGTCAACTATTTTTCCATTTTTAAAGGTTAAACTAAACTTATCTATCGTTTGACCGTTATATATTAAAGGCATCGCCGATTTAACAACCCCGTCCACTCTATCTTTATGCGGGGCGGTGAAGATTTCTTCGGTAGGTAGGTTTGCTATAAACGAAACGCCGTCCTTTGCCCGTTCTTTTGCCGATAGCCAAACGTGGTCGGCGCAAAGCCCTACCTTTAAGTTCGTGCCGTTAGCGCTCGTAAAATGAAGATACTTAAAGTTTTTATAGTTAAGATACTCGGCGCGCCTATCTAAACGGGCAACGTGCTCTTTCCAAGCGCAAACGGGGTCGGGCTTATCTAAACGCATAGTCTTTTCAATAGCGTCTGAAAGGTCGTTTTCCGGGGTTTGGCTATTTGGGAAAACTTGCTTTGCCCAGTTAAGCGTGGGAACGGAAACTACGCACCAACGTATCCCGTTTGCCATAACGGTATCTGAAAACTTTTTAAGCGCTTTAGATTTGGCTTTGGCAACTTCTGCAAGTTTTTGCGCGGGCACGCCGTTGAAAGCGTTAGGGTCTTCTGCTGCAATAGCAACGTAACAAAATCCCTTTTCTACTAGATAGTTCTTGCTATCTACTAGCCATTTTGGTATATCGGTTAGCGTTTCCACGTCTGCGTTAAGATAGTTTATTCTGTCTATAACTTCGTCGTCCCAACGTACTCTTACGATTTTTGCGCCCATTTTATAAGCCGATTCTGTAAGTGCTATTGCAACTTCTCTTTTTTCAACGGGGCAAGCGATTTCTAGCCCTTGTCCTTTTTGTAAATTTACGCCTATACTTAGTACTAGATCGGCGTAGTCGGATAGTTTTTTACCTGTTAACATAATTAGTTCCTATATTTTCTTTTTAAGATATTTTAACCCTAAGGGGCTTAACTGTCAAGTATAAAGGGTTAAACTTTTTGTAATTGCCTGTCGAAAAGTGTAAAATTCAATATATATTAATCGTTTATAATACAAATAATAACTATGTATTGACTTTTTTTTAATTTTGTTATAAAATTAAAAGGTATAAGTACGTGATTTGGAGAAAAGTATGAGTGTGTTGTCAAGCGTAAATTGTTCTGATGATATCTTAAAATTGAATACCAAAGAACTTGAATCGCTTGCAGAGGATTTGCGTGAGGAAATAGTTTCGGTCGTCAATACTAACGGTGGGCATCTTGCTTCAAACCTTGGTATAGTTGAAACTACCATTGCATTATACCGTTCGTTTGATTTTAAGAAAGATAGACTTATATTCGACGTCGGTCATCAATGCTATCCGCATAAAATTTTATCCGATAGAAAACAAACCTTTCATACAGTTCGTACAGATGGTGGTGTTTCTGGTTTTCCCGATAGGTCTGAAAGTGTTTACGACGCTTTTACGGCGGGGCATGCAGGCACGTCTATCTCGGCTGCGCTCGGCTACTGCGCCGCTAGGGATAGAATAGGTGAAGATTATTACGTCGTTGCAGTAGTTGGCGACGGGTCGCTTTCTAACGGCTTAAATCTCGAAGCGCTATCTGCTAAAACCTATAAACCTAAGAAACTGATAGTAATACTCAACGATAACGGTATGAGTATTTCTAAAAACGATAACGGGTTTTATCGTTTCCTTTCCAAGCATACGGCTAGAAAGGGTTACGTTAAAGGCAAACGGCGCATAAAGAAGATTTTTGGAAATTCTTTTATAACTAAAGGACTTGTTAAATTTAGAGATTTTATTAAAAGAGTTATCGGTAGAAACAATTACTTTGAAAATTACGGTTTTAAGTACGTTGGCGTTGTTGACGGTAACAATATTAAAAAACTTACAAAGATTTTAGATAACGTTAAAGAAGCGTCTAAGGAAAAGGCTATTTTCTTGCACGTTAAAACCACCAAAGGCAAGGGGCACGAGCAGGCGGAAGAACATGCGGACGTGTTCCACGGCGTAGGCGCTAAATTTTCCCACGACGACGGAGATTTTGCAATTGCGCTAGGTGAAAAACTAAACGAACTTATAGATAACGATAAAAAAATCGTGGCGATTACCGCCGCAATGAAATCGGGAACGGGGCTTTCTGCCGTTGAAGATAAGCACCCCGATAACTTTTACGACGTTGGCATTGCAGAAGAGTTTGCAGTTACCTTTGCCGCGGGTATGGCGGCGGGTGGTTTGAAACCTTTCGTTTGTATATATTCCACCTTTTTGCAAAGGTCTTACGACCAAATTATTCACGACGTTTGTTTGCAAAATTTACCCGTCGTTTTCTGTTTAGATAGGGCGGGGCTTGTCGGTAGCGACGGAAAGACCCACCAAGGCGTGTTTGATTTGAGTTATCTTTCGCATATACCAAATCTTACCGTGCTTGCGCCTAGTTCGCCGTCTGAACTTAAAGATATGCTCGATTACGCCGTTAAACTCAATTCTCCCGTGGCTATAAGATATCCCAAAAGTTCTAAAGGAGAGAGAAAGTCTTTATCTATGCAAGACGGGGCTTGGGAAAGAATAAAGAACGGGGATAAGGCAACTATTTTAGCCGTTGGGCCTAGAATGCTTGAACTAGCGCTTAATATTTCCGAAAAACGCCAAGGCGTGGGCGTAATAAACGCTAGAACGGTTAAGCCGCTTTGCGAAAAGACGCTCGTTGAGATTGCTAACGCCACCGTTATTACTTTGGAAGAAAATAGCGTTATAAGTGGTTTTGGTAGCCTTGTAAGCAGTTTTTACTCGGATAAGAGTATGAACGTTAAGGTGATAAGGCTTGGCGTTAAAGACGAGTTCGTCTCGCACGGCTCGCTCGAAGAGCAAATGAAACAAAACGGGCTTACGCTTGAAAATATAGAAACATTTTTACTTGATTAATTATCCTTGATATAGGGAAAAGGAAGGAAATATGAATAAGAACCTAAAGACATTTTTATTTATTTTGTTCGACGTGTTGTCGGTTGCCGCGGCGTCGGTAGTTGGTGTTTGGTTAACGCTTATAGATATAACCGTTATGCTTGGGCCTTACTGGTACTTTTTCGTGTTTGCGCTAGGTTTTGCCGTATTACTTAACGCGTCGTTGAAACTCTATTCAAACCTTGCAAAGTTTGCCAACTATTCAGACGGTATGAGAATAGTAGTTTCCGGTTTAGGTATGACCGTTTATTATCTTTGCGTTGCGTTTATAACTAGGCGCGTTTATCCCGGTTGGTTTTTCATATCGGGGTGTGTTTATACCATATTGCTTTACTCGTCGAGATTTTTCAAAAGGTTTACCTTCTTTGTTAAAAACTATCAAAGAAACCAGTTGTTAAAGCGTAACGGTAGGTTGGTAATGGTGGTAGGCGCAGGTAGCGCGGGCGACACTCTCGTTAGAGAAATGAAAAACGCCAAAGACAGCAACTTAGTTCCCGTCTGCTTGATAGACGACGACGAAAACAAAATCGGGCAACATCTTGAAGGAGTTAAAATAGTAGGTAATACTTCTACTATCGTAAAGTATTCTAAAGAATATTGTATAGACGAAATAATAGTGGCAATGCCAAACGTTCCAAAGAAGCGTTTGAGCGATATAGTTAAAGAGTGTAAGAAAACCCGTTGTACGGTTAAGGTTTTACCTAGTGTAAGCCAACTTGCTAGCGGAAAGGTTTCTATCGCCGAAGTAAAAGACGTAAGTATTCAAGACCTTTTAGGGCGCGAACAAGTGCAAGTTAACCTTAACGAAATTATGGGCTATATCGAAGATAAGGTTATTCTCGTTACGGGTGGCGGGGGCTCGATAGGTAGCGAACTTTGCCGTCAGATAGCAAGACATAACCCCAAACAACTGATTATCGTGGATATTTACGAAAACAACGCTTACGATATTCAGATGGAGCTTGAAAGACATCATAAAAACCTTAATTTAACCGTGCTTATCGCAAGCGTTCGCGATAGTAAGAAGATTAATAGTATTTTCAAAAAATACAGACCGCACATAGTCTTTCACGCAGCGGCGCACAAACACGTTCCGCTTATGGAAAATAGCCCGAACGAAGCGGTTAAGAACAACGTTAGCGGTACTTATAAGGTCGCAGAAGCTGCGGGTGTTTACGGAGTGGAAAAATTCGTTCTCATCAGTACGGATAAAGCCGTTAACCCCACCAACATTATGGGGGCAACCAAGCGTATTTGCGAAATGATAGTTCAAACTATGAATAAGCGCCATAACACCGATTACGTTGCCGTAAGGTTTGGTAACGTGTTAGGGTCTAACGGTTCGGTAATTCCGCTATTTAAAAAGCAGATTGCGGAAGGCGGTCCTGTAACCGTTACGCACAAGGATATTATAAGATATTTTATGACTATTCCCGAAGCCGTAAGTTTGGTATTGCAAGCGGGCGCGTACGCTAAAGGCGGAGAGATTTTCGTGCTTGATATGGGCGAACCCGTAAGGATTTACGACCTTGCAGAAAACATGATTAAGTTAAGTGGGTTAGAGCCTAACGTGGATATAGACATAAAAATAACCGGACTTCGCCCGGGTGAAAAATTATATGAAGAAAGGCTTATGAAAGAAGAAGGTTTGCAAAAGACTGCAAACGACAAGATTTCTATCGGTAAGCCTTTGGATATAGACGAAACGGCGTTGTTCGATAAGATACAAGAATTATACGTTGAAGCGTACAACGAAACCGATCGTATGAAGGAACTCGTTCACGAACTCGTACCTACTTATAAAATAGACACGAGAAAGTTTAACGATTGATAACTGAATTTAAAGGATTGCGCATTAAAGGCAACGGCAAATCGTCGTTGCCTTTATTATTTACAAGGTTAGTAAACGCTACGATAACGGTTACGAATAAGGTTGTAAAATGATATTCGCCGTTATCTACCGTAGCGTAAACTACGAACTGTAAAACGGCTATTAGAGCGAAATAACCGAAGATAGTGCCGTTTTTTGCGAGCGCCTTAAATCTTGCGTAGTATAAAAAAGCAAAGGCTAAAACGCCTACTATGCCGTAAGATGCTAGCGTATGTAGAATAGTTGAGTGGAAGAAACCGCCCGCGTATTTTAGGTTGGAATTCATAATGGCAAACGCCGATTGACCGTGCCCAACACCGAATACGGGGCTTTCTAAAAACAAACCCCAAGCCTTTATATATAAGCGCGTGCGCCCGTTGTCGTTTGAGAAAGACACTAAGAATTTATCCACTATAACTTGTAACAAACCCGTAACGAGTAAAAGGGTTAGAACGAATGCTAAGGCAAGTAAAGCCAACTTGAATAGCGTGTTAAATATCTTTGCGTGTTGCGCCTTTAAGTTCTTGTAAACGGCAGTTGCAAGGGGTATAAGGGCAAGAACGGAAAGCCCAAGCGGAATATCGCCAGTAGTAGCAACCATAGAAACGTAGAAAAACGCTAATAATATGAACCAAGGATAGAGTTTATTAGATCGCAACATCATATAGCAACAGAAGGGCACGGTAAGCATAATTAAATAAGAGAAATGACAAAGATTAGCCCAACAGAAAGTGGGATTGCGTTCAACGTCAGGTATTATATCGTAAATATCGCCGAAACTCATATAATCAAAAAAATAGGTTGCGCTTACCGCGTAAAGAAGTTGTAAGCAAGCAAGGCAAACGGCAATTATTAGCGAAAGACTAAATTTAATTTTAACGTCACAGTTCTTTGGCGGGGCAATGCGATTAGTAATTAAAATATAAACCGCGAACATGCCTATTCCAACCACTCCTATCGTGCCTATACCGCTTAAATAAAGCCCTAGGTATTGTGAGAATAATCCGCCCAAAAGCATTACTGCGGAAAGCCCTAAATGCGCGTAGAAAAGCCTATCGGGCTTAAACTTTTTCCAAGGAAATCTTATAAAGTTTATAATCAAAGCCAAAACTGCAACGCCGATAAAAATATACGGCACAGCAGAGCCGAAAACAGACATGTCCCTAAACGGCATAGGTATCATAAACACGAAGGGTAGCGCAGGGGTAAGGTCTTTAAAAAGAATAAAAACCAACGCAAGGCAACATAAAAGTATGCCGAACCCAACTAACGAAAGGTTTGTTATCCAAAAAGCAAAAACGGCAAGGGCTACGCATATAGGGAAAACGTTCCCGTACACGAAGTCTTGAAGTTTGTCTGCTAACCAATTAAGTTTACTATTGATTTTTCCAAAAAAAGTATTCATAATAACATTATAACTTAAAAGAACTAGTTTTTCAACTAAAAAGAGCAAATCTTGATTAAATAATCAAGAGTAAAATATTATTTTTGGGCGTATCGGTTGAAAATAAACTTTGTTTATGGTAAAATTATAAAGATAATATTAAGGAGATGCTTATGAAAGGCAAAAGAACGCTTAAATGGCTTTCGGATACTTCTAAAAAAGAGCGTGTCAAAATGATCGTTCTCATTTTGTCGAACGCCTTTTTTTCCGTGCTATCAATACTTTTTGCCTTTGCAATAAAAGGCATATTAGACGGGGCGGAAAAGGGCGACTCTCAAAAACTTTTATTCTATTCTATCGGCATAGGTGGAATAGTCGTTTTGCAGTTTGCTTTCCGTTTTATCATTGCAGGGCTTACCGAACATATTCGGGGTAAACTTGAAATGCAATATAAAACCCGTATCTTTTCGCAGATACTCACCAAAAAGCACGACAAGATAAACGGTTATCATAGCGGTGAACTTATGAATAGGCTTACTAGCGACGTTTCGGTGGTTAGCGAAGGCATAACTTCTATCGTTCCGTCGGTGGTGTCGGCTATTGCAAGGCTAGTATGCGCAGTTATCGCGTTAGTTTTGTTAGACTGGATTTTTGCCGTTGCGTTTACGGTTGCTGGTGCTTTGGTTTTTCTTGTCGTTGGACTTTTAAGGGGAAAACTTAAAAGTTTACACAAGAGAACGCAAGAAACGGACGGGAAAGTGCGTTCGTTTATGCAAGAGTGCATTGAGAACTTGCTTGCAGTTAAGGTTTTTTCAGTTAACGATAAAATAGAAAAGCAGGCGGAAACTTTACAAGAAAAGAATTTTAAGATTAAGATGAAGCGCAAAAACTATTCGGTTTTAGGGCACGCTACCTATAACTTTATATTTAGCGCAGGGTATCTTTTCGCGCTCATCTACGGGGCGTGCATAATGCTTACAAACCCCGTAGCAATGTCTTACGGTTCGCTATCTGCAATATTACAACTAGTAAACAACGTGCAAGTTCCGTTTATGTCCTTATCTAACGTGTTCCCGAAATACTACGCAATGCTTGCGTCTGCAGAACGACTTATGGAAATAGAAGACGTGGAAAACGAAAGTTCTGGCGAATTTAAAAATGGTAGAGATTTATATGAAAATATGAAAGGCATAACCGTTTCTAACGTAAGTTTTGCTTACGATAGAGATATCGTGCTAGACAATGCCGACCTATATATTAATAAGGGGGACTTTGTTGCTATTCACGGCTCGTCTGGGATAGGTAAGAGTACGCTTATGAAACTTATGCTAGGCGTTTATCCAACTAACGACGGAGAAATATTCTTGGAGACCAAAGACGGCAAGATTAATTTAGACGGCTCTACGAGAACGCTTTTTTCCTACGTTCCACAAGGCAATATGTTGTTTAGCGGTAGTTTAAAAGATAACGTAACCTTTATCAAGACGGATGCAAGTCAAGAAGAAATAGATTACGCGTTAAAGGTGAGTTGCGCTAAAGAATTCGTTGATGAACTTCCTGACGGGCTAGAAACTTTGGTCGGCGAAAACGGCGTTGGGCTTTCAGAAGGTCAAGTTCAAAGAATAGCCATAGCAAGAGCCGTGCTTTGTAACGCCCCCGTAATACTTTTAGACGAAGCGACTAGCGCCTTAGACGAAGATACGGAAAGGCGAGTTCTTGCAAATCTTGGCGAAATGAAGAATTCCACTTTAATTATAATATCGCATAAAAAGGCGGCTTTTGAAATTTGTAATCGTAAAATCAAGATTGTTAATAAGAAAATCATAGAAGAATATGCTTAAAAAGGGTTAAACGTAGGTAAAAAGCTTAAAATAATTATATATAATTAAAAAAGGGTAAATATTATTTGATTTTTTCATTTTTTGTGGTAAAATAATAAATAGTATTTTAGGGGGATTAATTTTGATAGAAAAGATTTGCAATTCCTTTAATACCGAAGGAAAACTTATAGGGTACGAAGAATTGACTACGGGAAACATCAATTCTACTTATCTTGTAAAGTTTAGCGATAATGAAAAAGAAGAACACTACATTATTCAAAGAATAAATAAGCGTGTTTTTCATCACCCTGACGCCGTAATGGACAATATCATAAGGGTAACCGCCTACGTTAGAAAGAACGTTTTGCGTAAAGGGTTGGCGATAGATAAGTTCGTTTTGTGCGTAGTTACTGCAAAAGACGACGAGCGCCCCTATTATATAGACGATCTTGGCGAATACTGGAGATGTTATCATTTTATAACGGATGCAGTTACCTACGATAGCGTAGAAGATCTTTCGCTTATAGAAAAGGTTGGCAAAGCGTTCGGCTTGTTCCAAAATTGTTTAGACGGGTTTAGGGCGGATTCTCTTGCTATTACTATTCCCGATTTTCACAACACTAAAAAGCGTTTTGCAGATTTTAGAAAAGCCGTTTCGGAAGACCCTTTGGGTAGGGTGGAAGAAGTTAAGGCAGACGTAGAAGCCCTTTTAGGGATGGAAAGGCAGGCTTGTCTTCTTCAAGAATATTTGGATAACGGAAGTTTACCACTTCGCGTAACGCATAACGATACCAAGTGTAACAACGTTAGTTTTGATAAAAATACCAACCAACCGCTAGCCGTTTTAGATTTAGATACGGTAATGCCGGGCGCGGTAGCCTTTGACTTTGGCGACGCTATTCGTTCTATAGCAAGTACTTGTTTTGAAGACGAAAGCAATTACGACCTAGTTAAATTAGACCTTGAAAAGTATCAAGCGTTTACTAAGGGATTTGTTAGCGATATAAAGAATAAACTTACAGACCTTGAAAAAAGCACCCTTAATTTAGGCGTTTTAACAATGGCGGTTGAACTTTCAATTAGGTTTTTAGGCGATTACGTTTCGGGGGATAAGTATTTTAAGATAAAATATCCCGAACACAATCTAGTTAGGGCGAGAAACCAACTTGCGCTTGCAAAAGACATATTAAAAAAGAAAAAGCAAATAGATAATCTTTTAGATAAAATTTACAAGGAGTAGAAGTTCTGAGATGGAAAACGAAAACTTGCAACAACCAGTTCGCGAGAACAATACCAGAAGTATCAGAGATATATTATTTATTCTCAGAAAGAATTTAACGTTGATGTTAATCGTCTTTATGATTGTAATCGTAGCAGGCGCAGTATTCACTTTCGTAGTGAACGCAGGCTATACGTCTAAAGAGATGGTTATGCTTAACATTAAGAACGAGCAAAGCACTTCCGACAATACAAAACCAAACGTAAACACTATGTCGGCTTGGCG
>JAFTIK010000097.1 GCA_017456945.1 Clostridia bacterium | reverse complement strand
TTTAATTTTTCTTCGCTATCACTTGTATTTTTTTCAATCCTTTGGTAAAATAAATTCGATATGCAAGTAGATTTAGGTAAATTTATCAATTCGGGCGAAGTGGTTGCCGTTGCCCTTTCGGGTGGCGTGGATTCTATGTCACTATTATATTATTTGCTTGAAAAAGCAGATTTATTCCACTTTTCAGTAATCGCCCTAAATATTGAGCACGGAATTCGTGGCGAATCGTCTTTATCAGACAGTAAATTCGTTAAAGACTATTGCGCTTCTAAAAAAATCCCACTACTTTGCTATTCGGTAGATAGCCTTAAAAAAGCCAACGAAGACAAACTTTCGGTTGAACAAGCGGCAAGGATTTTGCGTTACGAGTGTTTTCAAGACGCTATTAGCGCGGGTAAATGCGACAAGATTGCAACTGCTCACCATCTTTCAGACAACACCGAATCCGTTCTATTTAATCTGTTTCGTGGAACGGGTTTAAGCGGGCTTACGGGCATTAAAGCCGAGCGAGAAGACAAAATTATTCGTCCGTTTATAAGCGTTTCAAAGGCGGAAATTGAAACCTACGCCAAGGAAAACGACGTACCTTTCGTAGTTGACGAAACCAACCTTTCCACCGAATACACTAGAAACTATATCCGCAGAAAAATCGTGCCTGAAATCAAGGAAATTTTCCCAGAACTAGACAAGAGTATTTTTAGGCTTTCGGAAATTTCCCAAATGGAAAACGATTTTTTGAATAGGCTTGCTACCGACGCCGTTTTCTCTACCGAATACGGCGCAAAAATCCAACTCCCTTGCGACAAGGCAATACTTGCGCGTGGGGTTATAGTAGCGTTAAAGCGCCTAGGAATTTCTAAAGACTGGGAAAGCGCGCACGTTAACGACGTATGCCTACTCGTTAGCAAACCAAACGGGGCTAGCGTATCTTTACCCAAGGGAATAACCGCCTATAAAGAGTACGACGGCATTACTTTTACCAAGAGTCAAACGGCGTTAAACGCCCAAATTCCTTTTAGTTTAGGCTCTACGGTTTTCGGCGAGCAAGCCATAACGATAAAAGTCCTTTCCGATAGCAATATCGACCTTACAAACGGGTTATACGCAGACCTTGATAAAATCCCCGTTGACGCCGTAATACGCGCCAAAACCCAAGGCGACCGATTTACTAAATTCGGTGGCGGAACTAAATCGCTAGGCGATTATTTGACCGATAAAAAAATTCCCAAGCGAGTTAGAGATAACTTGCCTTTACTTGCAAGCGAAAAGGACGTTTTGGTAATATTCGGTGTCGCTGTCTCCGATAAAATTAAAGTAGATGAAAACACCAAAACAATAATTAAGTTTGAATAAATAATTTTTACATAAAGGAAAACATTATGGAAAACAACTTGAAAATTTTGTTGACTGCAGAGCAAATTCAAAACCGTGTAAAAGAGATTGCCGACCAAATCACGCTCGACTATTCGAGCATTGACAACTCTATACGTCGCCCCGTATTCATTTGCACTTTGAAGGGCGCGGTGTATTTCTTTGCCGACCTAACCAAAAACGTTAAACGCCCGATAATGCTAGACTTTGCAAAACTTTCTAGTTACAAAAACGGCACGGTTAGCGGTGAACTTGAAATGCAGAGCGACATTACCACCGATATTGAAGGTAGAGACGTTATTATCGTTGAAGACATTATCGACAGCGGTAAAACCCTTTCTTTCTTCGTAAATCTTCTTAAAAAGCGCAACCCAAAATCCATTAAAATCTGCGCCTTCCTTGACAAAAAGGAACGCCGTGAAGTGGAAATTGAAGCCGATTACGTTGGTTTTGATATCCCCTGTGGTTTCGTGGTAGGCTACGGCTTGGACTACGCGGAAAAGTACAGAGAACTTCCCTACCTTGCAGAAATTTTAGACCCTTCTAAAGCATAAGGAGAACTATATGAAAATTATTCACGACGCAGTCGATAAACACAGAAGTCTTATATTCGACGCAGAACGGTATATTTGGAAAAACCCCGAAACGGGCTTTAAGGAATACAAAACCACGGCTTACCTTGCCGAAAAGTTTACCGCGCTCGGCTACGAACTAACTTACGCCGACGGCATTACTGGTTTTTATACCACTTTTGACACGGGCAAAAAAGGTCCTACCGTTCTAGTCCTCGGCGAACTAGATTCTATAATCTGCCCTTCTCACCCCGAATCCGACCCCGTAACGGGCGCGGTTCACAGTTGCGGGCACAACGCGCAATGCGCGGCGCTACTTGGGCTTGCTGCAGCGTTAAAAGAGCCGGGCGTTACCGACGGGCTTTGCGGAAAGATTAAACTTTGCGCCGTTCCCGCAGAAGAACTTTTGGAAATTGAATTCCGTTCTAAACTAATTGAACAAGGCAAAATCAAGTATTACGGTGGAAAAACCGAGTTCTTACGTCGTGGATATTTTAAGGACGTAGACCTTGCGTTTATGGTGCACACCAACACGGCGGACGTGTTTAAGGCGTTAAAAAAGGGCGCTATAGGTTGTATTGCAAAGCGCATCATATACAAGGGCGTAGCAGCGCACGCGGGTGGTTCTCCTCACAAAGGAAAGAACGCTTTTTACGCTGCGACCTGCGGTATTAACGCATGTAACGCTCTACGCGAAACGTTTGAAGAAAAAGACCTTATCCGTTTCCACCCCATTATGACGCACGGGGGCTCTATGGTAAACGCCATACCCGAAAGAGCGGAAATAGAAACCTACGTTCGTGGGAAAACTTTTGAAGGCATGCTTAAAAATAGCAAGCGCCTAAATCAAGCGCTTATAGGCGCAGCACTTTCGCTTGATAACAACATTGAAATTATAGATAGAGCAGGCTACGCGCCATTACTTAACGACGCCAACCTTGTAGATATTGCAGAATCAAGTTATAAGCAGATGTTCCCCGATAAAGAATTTATGATTTCCGACGTGGTTAATACGGGTAGTACGGATATGGGCGACCTTTCAATGGTAATGCCTGCAATTCACCCTTACGCTTGTGGCGCAAAAGGCACTAGCCACGGTAACGATTACTATATAGTTGACCCTGAAAAGGCATGCGTTGATAGCGCTAAGTGGCAACTTAATATGCTAGTTAACCTTCTTAAAGATAACGGCGCGCTTGCGTACAAGGTAATTAGCGAAAACAAACCCACTTTTGAAAGTCAACAAGCATACCTTGATTTTATGGATTCCATTGCCTATGATGGTGACAGAATAATCTATTCGGAAGGAAAAGCCGAAATAAAACTATAATAAGCAAAAAAATCGTCTTTTATCGCTATTCCCATAGGGATTTTTATTAAACTCGGCTTTTAACAAGTCGAGTTTTCTTTTGCCCACACAAAACGACTTGAAAATTTATTGTTTTTTTGATATAATAAACGCACCGATAAATAAGAATTTGATGAGGTAAGACAAATGACCATCCAAACAGTTGAACAAAACAACATAGTATGTGCTGTAATAAACAGCGATGAAAAGGTATTTACAGACGCACAGTCTGCACTCGATGTACTTATGACTGCAAAGTATGATGCAGGCACAAAGAATATCGTAATTGACAAAAAACTAATCGTTGAGGACTTTTTCATCCTCAGCACTGGCCTTGCTGGTGAGATTCTGCAAAAGTACACCAACTATGGTGGACGCATTGCA
>JAFTIK010000096.1 GCA_017456945.1 Clostridia bacterium | reverse complement strand
GTCTAATATTTTCCACTTCGTAAGCCTTGTTAGCAAGGGCTTTTTTATCCTTTTGTTTTTCTTCTATAAGTTTATCAACCCCGTATAGCGCAACTCTACGATAGTCGCCTATAATTCTACCACGGCCGTATGCGTCTGGTAACCCCGTGATAACGTGGCATTTCCTAGCAAGGCGCATCTCGTCTGAATAAGCCCTAAAAACGCCGTCGTTATGTGTGGTACGAAATTTAAATTCTTCTTGTACTTTTTCGCTTAGGGAATAGCCGTACGCTTCGCACGCTTGTTTAACCATGCGCATACCGCCAAACGGGTTAACACCACGGCAAAGTGGGGCGCTAGTTTGAAGCCCTACTATAAGTTCGTTTTCTTTATCAAGATACCCAGGTTTATAACTAGTAAGTGAAGAAACGGTGGTCGTATCAACGTCAAGAACACCGCCTTTAGCGCGTTCTTCTTTGAAAAGCCCGTTAAGTTTTGCCATAAGTTGGCTAGTTCTTTTAGTTGCCTTTGCTAAAAAGGAAGAATCGCCGTCGTAAGGCGTATAGTTGGTTTGAATAAAATCTCTAACGTTAATTTCCGTTTGCCATGCACCTAAATTAAAGCCTTTCCAGTTAGCGTGTTCCATAGTAATCTCCTTGTAAAAAAATATGTATGAAAAAAGGGCAATCCGATACTTAATCGGATTGCCCAGACGGTCGGCTAAATAGCAAATACATTCCACCGCAGTTATCTGCGAAAATCCGTCAGTTATGTATTAGCATAATCATTATAGCAAAAGTAAAATTACCTTGTCAAGTTTAAATAGACGTTTTTAAATTTGAATTTTTTTAACCTTTATAATCTTCTATCGCCGAAGTAATACTTTGCTTTTTAGATTTTTTAGAAAATTTATCTACGTCAAGTTTGTTTCTTTCGCCGTGGGTAAGACAGCCTGCGCCACCAACGCACCCGCCGTTGCAAGCCATACCTTCTATAAAGTTGGCGTCTAAAAGGCGCTTTTGCGCTTTAAGTAGTGCAATTCTGCAGGCTTCAATCCCGTCGCAATTAACGCTCTTTAAGTCAAAGTTTTCTAAACCTTGTTCTTTAAGGGCGGCGGCAACCGCTTCGGAAAGCCCACCGCATTTAGCGAATATTCTGCCGTAATAAGAAGCGTTGTCAAGTTCGGTTTCGGGTAAGGTGGTTATATCTATATCTTTACTGTCGAATAGCGCTTGAAGTTCTTCAAAAGTTAAAACGGTGTCGATATAGGGCGCAACCTTTTCTTGTTGGAATTCCATTTTCTTTGCCGTGCAAGGTCCGATAAATATAACCTTTGCGTCGGGGTGATCTTGCTTTATGCGCTTGCTTATAGTTGCCGCGGGCGAAAGGTTATGCGAAACGTAAGGGGCAAGGTCGGGGAATTGCTTTTTGATATAGGAAACGAAAGCAGGGCAACACGAACTAGTTAAAAAGCCTTTTTCCGAAAGTTCTTTGGCTTCTGCAATAGCAACCATATCCGCGCCGAGCGCCGCTTCAACAACGCTGTTAAAGCCTAGTTCCCTTATGCCAGAAATGACCTGACCTAAACTTGCGTAAACGAACTGGCTAGAGATGGCAGGGGCAACGACTGCGAATACCTTGTTTTTGCCTTTAACGCCGTCTTTAAGCATTTTTATTGCATCCATAATAAAGGATTTGTCGTTTATAGCCCCCCACGGGCATTGATAAACGCACGCCCCGCAAGAAATACACTTTTCGTCGTTGATTTTAGCCGCTTTATTTTCGTCCATAGAAATAGCCTTAACCTTGCAAGCTTGTTCACACGGGCGTTTGTGGTTGATTATAGCGCTATAAGGGCAAACCTTGGCGCAAAGCCCACACTCTACGCACTTGCTTTTGTCTATATGCGCCTTTAAATTGTGGTCGATAGTTATAGCGCCCTTTTTGCAAGCGTCTTCGCAACGGTGGGCAAGGCAACCCCTACAAGCGTCGGTAACTTCAAACCCGCCCATAGGGCATTCGTCGCAAGCAATGTCTATAACTTCTATAACGTTTTTATTTTCGGGGTTACCACCCATAGCAAGTTTAACCCGTTCTACTACGATTGCTTGCTCTTTATAAATACAGCAACGCATAGTAGGCTCTTTACCGGGAACTATGATTTTGGGTATGTTCATAAGGTTTTCCGAAAGGGTGTCTTGCCAAGCAAATCTTGCAACTTCTCTTAAAACTTTGTATTTTAGATGTTGAACTTTGGTGTCGAATTTTCTCATGATTTATCTTCCTTTACAAGTCGGCTTTGGTGAAATATTTGTTTTTTGCTTTATTTACTTCTTCAATAAATTTGTTGTCTAAATTAGTAAGTCTATATTTGTTTCTGTGTATTAAAACGTCTTTATACGTTTTGGTGTTAAAGTCGCACTTTAATTCCACAAGATTAAATTTTTCTTTTAAGTCTTCGGGGAGAGGGGAAACCCACATAAAAGTATTAGGAACTTGTTCAAGCAAGGTAAACTGAACGCCACGCTCGAAAACCATTATGCGCTTTTTGGCAAATTCTGAAAGTTCGGCGCGCTTTACGTTGATAAGTGGTAGAGAAGGAACGTACGGGTCGCCGTGGGTGATTTCGGTAGCGTCACGCAAATCTTCGGCAACGATACGCTCTTTTTTAGCAAGCGGATTATTTTTAGAAACCACCATAACGTAAGAGAACTCGTTAAGCACTTTATAACTTAATTTCTTTTCTTCAAAAAGAGTGTTAAAGTATTTATCGAACGCGCTTTGATAACGAACGATGCCAAGGTCGTATTCTTCTTTAACGACGTTGATTATCGTGCGCATAGAGTTGGTTTCTTTATACATAATTTCCGCAGACGCCGAATCGTCAAGCCCCTTGGCGAATTCCGAGAAAGCGTAAGAAAAATAACTAGCTCTCGGCACGGAAACCGAAAGTCGCAAGGTCTTTTCGTTTCTGTTTTCGTAAATGGACTCTATTTTTTTAAGTTGGGCAAGCGCGTTTTTAGCGTATAGCAAAAATTCTTCCCCGTCAATAGTAACTTCAAGCCCTTTAGAAGAACGCTTAAAAATCTTAATTTTCAGTTCGTTTTCTAACGCCTTAATCGCCCTAGATAGGTTGGGCTGAGAAGTGTAAAGATTTTCCGCAGCTTTGCTTACCGAACGGGTATTCGCAACTTCAACGGCGTATTTCATGTGCATAATGTTCATAGTTAAAACCTATATCCTTTGGGTGATATCAAAGACCTATTTTTTATCAGTATATCATATTCGGTATATTAAAGCAAACGAT
>JAFTIK010000095.1 GCA_017456945.1 Clostridia bacterium | reverse complement strand
CTATAATGTTATTAGCGTTTTCTGCTTCGGTCAAATATTCGTCGTAATACTTCCCTTCGCTGATAAGATAAGACTTTTTAACCTTTTTATCTTCAATAGAGTAAACTACAGGGCCTTCACTTTCATATTTAATAACAGCACTATCGGTTACTAGCGAACTGTTTTCAATTTCATCAGGAGCAGTGTTGATTTTCGTAAAATCGTTAACGTAATATTTCGTTTCAGAATTTACGGTCGCTTTGTAGTAAATTAATTCGTAGTCTGGGTTTTTATCTAAGGCAACGATTTCGTAAATAGCGTTCTTTTGATTGTCTTCGGTATTTTCCCCGTCGAGAACTTTTACAACTTCGCCGTTCTTATATGCGTAAACTCTGTTGAAAGTTTCTTCTGCTCTGCTATCTTTACTAGCAAAGTAATTTTCAGCGTAAACGGTGGTGGTGTAATAAAGAACTATTTGCGCGCCCATATCTGCAAAAGAGTAAGCCTTAAGCGTTTCTCTTTCAGAAGTTTTAGCGTCTGTCTTCGCGATAGTCTTCGCTACGCCCGTCTTTGTATTAAAATCTTTAAGAGCGGAAGCCGAAACGTCGTAATAAAGAATATGAACGGTATCACCGAAAAGAACTATTCTGTATTCGGTAGAAAGACCTGAAACGGTAAAGTAGGTTTTGGTATTCGTTCCATCGAGTTTAGTTCTAGTGAAAACCAAATCACTCTTTGCTATTTCGCCCGAACTGTTTTTTGAAGTGCTAGGCGTGCCGTAATAAACGTAACCGTCGTAGATAAACAAACCAGCGTCGTAATCAGATGCGACGAAGAGTTTAGGAACTACGACTTCTGCTTTATCGGGATTAGTTTTATCGATAGCAACAAGCGCGCCTTTGACGGGCTTACCGAAAGTGTTGCTAGCGGTAGAATTACCCACGCCGTTAATAACGTAGTAATAATTTTGCGTTTCAGCAAAAAAGCCACCGGTCAAGTGGTTGCCTTCACCGGGATTTTTCATGGTCGTGCCAGCCCACTCGGTTTTGTTACAGCCCATAAGCCCCGCAACGAGTAGACAAGCAGTCATAATACAAACTAAGATCTTTACTAAAATTTTCTTCATAGAAACCCCATATTAAATCGGTAAACTTTTTCATGCTTACCGAATATAATTATATACGTATCATATATTATATATCAAAACCTAAACTTTTGCAATAAATTTTCGCTTTTTTAAAGATTTTTTTCGGTAAATAAGGAGCATTTTAATGGATAAATTCGGAATTTTCTCTCTTTTAAATTCTTTAATGAATAAGCCACAACAAAAAAACGCCGACGGCGACCGAGAAAACCCACCTGCCGAAAACCCGTTAAGCAATCTACTTTCCGCTCTTTCCACGCCAAAACCCACCCCGCCGAAAGAAAAACCAAAACCCCCAGCGCCCTTGCAAGCAAATATGCTAAACGTAATGCGCTCGCACGACGAATTTATAAAAAGGGTGAATTCTTCTACAAAACCACCGGTTAAATAAAGAATTTTTTGCCTTTCCGCTTGAAAATACTATTTTTCTGTGTTACACTATATTTATTCACGGACAAGGAGTTTATATTATGGACGGCAGAATTTCCAACCTAGCGCAAATAGCGTACGTTCGCCGCTACACCGTTAACGGCGGTAGAGAAGACGGACTTAAAGTTATAGAAATAAACAACGGCGTTATTCGCCTTTTGCTTAACGAAAGCAAGGCGCTTGACCTTATGCAACTTTGGCACAAAGGAGATAATATTTCGTTCATTTCTAAAAACGGCTTTACCAAACGGGAAATTCCCTTTCTTAACCGTTTTGAAGGGGGAATGATTTACACTTGCGGTTTGGATAGCGTAGGTGGTAGAGAAGGTTATGAATTACACGGCTCTTTCCACAACACGCCCGCGCTAGTTACCGAATGTTCTTGTGACGAAAATGGTATAAAAGTAGTTGCAGAAATGCCCGTTACTTCACTTTTCGGTAGCAATCTCGTTATGAAAAGAACTATTACCACCGATATTTTAGGCGAGAGCGTTAATCTTTCCGACAAACTTATAAACAAGGGTACTGCGCCTGCAGATTACGCGCTATTATACCATATCAACGTGGGCTACCCTATGCTTGACGAAGGGGTTAAAATTATATCGGACGCTATTTCAGTAACGCCTAGAAACGAGTGGTCTAAACTTAACCTTAACGACAGAACGGTTAGAAAAGCGCCCGTAGTAGGTCAAGAAGAAACTTGTTATTTTATTCAAAATAAAACCCCTATAATTTCCGTTATAAACGACAAACTCGGCAAGAAGTTTGAAGTAAATTATTCAGACGATACTTTGCCATATTTCGTGCAGTGGAATAGTGGCGCAAGCCAAGACTACGCGCTCGGCACGGAAGTTTCCACCACCCTTTTAGACGACGGTTTTACTTATAAAACGGTGGATATCGGCAAAAGTGTGAACTTTAATATAAAAATAACCGTTAAAGAATTATAATTAATAAAACATCAAAACCCCTTTCTCTAAGCAGAGAAAGGGGTTTTTTCTTTTGTAAATTTAATAATTAAACGATTTTAGCAGAAACGATTTTAGCGCCACAGAAACCAGAAGCGCCTGCATCTGCAATACTAATGGTCTTGGGGTTGTAGCAAACTAGTTGACCATCTTCCGATTCAAACAAATCTACGATATCTTCTTTTACGTATTCGCTTAATTTAACGATATTAAAGGTTAATCCGTTACCCTTAACGTTATCTTGATATTCGCCCGTGTAGTAAATTTGATATTGATTTTCTTCACCCGCGCCATCAAGAGCCGTTTTAATATCGTTAAAAGTATTAGCGTGACGAGCAACGCTCATATCGATGGTTGCAAACACGCAGAAATACCCGTCGTAACTAGTGTTGTCAGAAGTCGGCAAGAACCAAGTAGAAGAACCCGTGTGGGTGTATTCGCTTGCTCTATACGAACTGCCGTCTGCCCAAGTTCTCCAAAGAGCAACAGCCCCTTTCTTAACTTTTAAGGGCGAGCCCACTACACCACCGGCTTCAAATTCGCCTTGAACGAAATCCATTTCGTCGTTCTTGTAAAGATTACCTTCTTCATCAATCTTGATATCGCCAACGAAAATCTTGCCCGATTCACCGCTTGCAGTATAGAAAACGGTGTTATCGTAATACCCGTCTTTAACGTACTTAACGATATTCTTAACCGTTTTAGGCGCGTAGTTTTTGTAAAGGTCCACGGTGATAACCGTATCTTTAGTTTCGTACCACTCGCCGTCTTCAGCGTTGTAAACTGCAAGGGTAAGTTTTACCTTGGTAACTTCTTCTTTACAGCCAACCAAGCCCAAACAAGCGGTTGCTAGAATTACGAGAGCGAGAAGGCTCGTCAATATTCTTAAAAATCTTTTCATTTTGTTCTCCAAAACATTATTTTAAATATACTTGTTATATTTTACCCGTTTTTTACCGTCTTGTCAATAAAATACCGATAAATTTACTATCTACCGAACTTTTTATACAACATTTCTAGCATTTCTTCTTTGGTTTGCGCTCTTTTTTCGCGGTTTTTCTCTGCATCGCGCCTACCTTGCTTTCTTTCCCTATCGGTTTTTTGGTTGCCGACTGCTATTCCGTGCGGAAGTTCGGTAGTCTTCATAGTAAGCGAAATCTTTTTCTTTACGGTATCTACGCCGAGCACTTTTACCTTAACCAAATCGCCAACCTTCAACACGTCTGACGGGTGCTTGATATAGTTATCTGAAATTTGCGAAATATGCACCAACCCGTCTTGATGAACGCCGATATCCACGAATACGCCGAAATCTATTACGTTTCTAACCGTGCCGTTGATTTCCATACCTTCTTTAAGGTCGGATAAATCCATAAGGTCTGAACGAAGTATGGGCTTTGGCAAACTATCACGAATATCGCGACCGGGCTTTAAGAGTTCGGTTATAATATCTTGAATAGTGGGAACGCCTACACCGCATTCTTTAGCAACGGTGTCTATCCCCTTAGCGTCAACCCTTGCTCTAATATCCCCTATCTTGCCTTCGGAAACGTCTGATAAAGTATAACCCGTAACCTGTAAGAGTTTTTCTACCGCGGGGTAAGATTCTGGGTGAACGGCGGTGTTATCTAAAACGTTGCCACCCGTAATACGCAAGAACCCTGCGCATTGTTCGTAAGCCTTTTCACCGAGTTTCTTAACCGAAAGCAATTCTTCGCGCTTGGTAAAGCGTTTCTTTTCTCTATATTCTATAATGTTCTTAACTATACCGCTATTAAGCCCTGCCACGTAAGAAAGTAGGCTTGCAGACGCCGTGTTAAGGTCAACGCCGACGCTATTAACGCAGTCTTCAACAACACCACCCAAAACTTCTTCCAAACGGTTTTCGGGCATATCGTGTTGATACTGACCAACGCCGATAGATTTAACGTCTATCTTAATAAGTTCTGCTAGTGGGTCTTGTAATCTTCTTGCAATAGAAACGGCGCTACGTTGAGCAGGCTCGAAATCGGGGAATTCGGTTGCGCCGAGTTTAGACGCGCTATATACGGATGCGCCAGCTTCGTTTACAACGGCGTAGGAAAGTTCCTTTCCGCTTTCTTTAATCATATTCGCAACGAAGATTTCCGATTCTTTACTAGCCGTGCCGTTACCGATAGAAATAACCGTAACGTTATGCTTATTGATGAGTTTCATCAATACGGCTTTTGCTTCGTCAATTTTATTCTGCGGTGGGGTTGGGACTACCACGGCGGTATCTACAACATTGCCCGCGTTATCTATAACGGCAATCTTACAACCCGTTCTGTAAGCAGGGTCAAGCCCCAAAATAGTTTTGCCTTTAAGCGGGGGTTGTAAAAGCAAGGGTTTAAGGTTAACTTCAAACATCTTAATAGCCTGTTCGCTAGCCTTTTCAAACAAATCTGAACGCACTTCCCTTTCTACCGACGGAAAAATAAGTCTTTGGTAAGCGTCTGCTACGGCGTTCTTAACGATATTACCGCTTTGGTTATCCGCTTTAACGTAAACCGAACAAATGGCGTCTATAAACGCTTCGGTATCAACCACTACCGACACCTTTAAGCACTCTTCCTTTTCGCCACGGTTGATAGCGAGAATTCTATGAGAAGGCATCTTTGCGATTTTTTCGCTATAATCTGCGTACATATCGTAGGTCTTGGCGTTTTCCCCTTCCAAAAGTTTGCAAGAGATTTCACCCGTTTCGCCCACCTTTTTACGCAAGGTTTTACGAAGTTCCGCGTCGTCGGAAACGCGTTCAGCAATGATATCCGACGCCCCTTGAATAGCCTGTTCTTCATTTTCAACACCCTTTTCAGCGTCGATAAATTCCTTGGCTTTTTCATTTACGTCGGCGTTAGTCTGTTCCAAAATAAAATCGGCAAGCGGGGTAAGACCTTTAGCGATAGCCACGCTGGCGCGAGTTTTTCTTTTTTGTTTATAAGGTCTATAAATATCTTCGGCTTCGGTAAGCGTTTCGGCTTTTTCAAGCGCTTCTGCTATTTCTTCCGTCATCTTGCCTTGTTCGGTAATAGCGTTTGCAATTTCTTCTTTTCTCTTATCTAGGTTACGAAGATATTTTAGTCTGTCGGAAAATTCACGAAGAACTTGGTCGTCGCAAGAACCGGTCATTTCCTTACGGTATCTTGCTATAAAAGGTATGCTGTTACCTTCGTCGATAAGCGAAATAATGTTTGCCGAGTGGTCGGCTCTAATAGTAAATTCTTTAGAGAGTTTTGATGCGTAATCCATAATAGTCTAATCCTTTTTGCCTTTTCTTTTTCTAATTTCTTTAATGGTCTTTTCGTAACCGTTATCCTTGGGCTTGTAGTAAACCCTATCTTTAAGCCCGTCTGGCAGATACTGTTGTTCTACCCACCCACCGTAATCGTGCGGATATTTATAGTTCGCCTTGTTGAGTTTATCTTCTTTAGACGCGAACTCGTAGTTCTTTAAGTGTGGTGGCACGCTATCGTCTTTAACGTTAATAGCGTCGTCTTCAGCAGAATACATTGCCGTTACCACCGTGTTGGATTTTTCCGCTTCGCAAACGTAAATTATGGCTTCGGATAAGGGTATAAGCCCTTCAGGCAACCCCAAATTCTGAAAAGCCGTAAGCGCGCTTGTTGCAACGACTAAGGCGTTAGGGTCTGCAAGCCCCACGTCTTCAGCCGAGTGAACGACTAGCCTTCTAGCGATAAGCAAGGGGTCGCACCCACCTTTAATTAGCCTTTGCATATAGTATAGCGCGGCGTTAGCGTCGCTACCACGCAAACTCTTGCAAAAGGCAGAGAGTATATCGTAATAAAGGTTTTCGTCGTACGAAAGGGCTTTTTGCTGAATACTTTCTTCGGCGTCTTTTAGTTTAACGTGAATTTTACCCGTCGGGTCGGGATTAGTGGTTAGAACTGCAAGTTCCAAAGCGTTATAAGCCACCCTTAAATCGCCTGCAGAAATTCTTGCTATATGTTCTATCGCCTGCTCGTCCACCGTAAGGTCGTAATTGCCAAACCCACGTTCTTTATCGTTAATCGCGCGAACTAGCGCCTTTTCTATGTTTTCTGCAGAAAGTCTTTTAAGTTCAAACACCCTACACCTAGAAACTATTGCAGGCGTCATAGACGCAAAGGGGTTTTCCGTGGTAGAACCGATAAAGATAACGTCCCCTTGTTCTATTGCAGGCAACAAACTATCAGACTGAGTTTTATTAAATCTATGGCACTCGTCTAGCATAAGATAAGTTTTTTTGCCATACAGTTTTTTTGCCGTGCGCGCGTCTTCAACCACCTTTTTAACGTCTGAAACCCCGCTGTTAACTGCGTTTAGTTTAACGAAGTTACCGTCAGTACCGTTAGCGATTACGTTGGCGAGTGTAGTTTTGCCACAACCCGGTGGCCCCCAAAAAATACAACTGCCAAGTCTATCTAGTTTTATTGCGCGACGAAGTAGCCCCGTTTCAGAAACTATGTGGTCTTGCCCCAAAAATTCCGAAAGGGTTCTTGCTCTCATTCGCTCTGCGAGCGGAATATTTTCCTTCTCGCTCTTTTTATTAGCCAAATCAAATAAATCCATAGAAATATTTTAACATATCCCATATTTTTTTTCAAGTCTTCATACACTTTTAAAGTGAGAAAAACTATAAAGACTTTTTTAGAAACGACAATTTTTTTGTCGCTTATATCCCTTTCCGTTCTGCTAACCGTTCGCACCGACCTTTCTAACGCCGTTTTGGACGGGGTTAACCTTTGGTTTGCTTGCGTTATGCCCACCCTTTTCCCGTATATGATTATAACGGCGCTACTTTCTTCGCTTTCTATTACGGGCAAGATTTTTAGTCTGTTTTCCCCTATAACGACCCGCTTATTTAGGGTAAACGGCTCGGTTTCCTACGCCTTTTTTACTAGCGTTATTTCCGGTTACCCCGTGGGCGCTAGCGCTGTTGCCGACCTAAAAAGTAGGGGCTTGCTTTCGGACACCGAAGCCGTTAGGGCGTGCGCGCTATGCTCTACTTCTTCCCCCGTGTTTACCATTGCTAGCGTTGGTGGAATTATGTTCAAAAACCACTTGTTCGGACTGTTTTTGTTTGTTTCGCATATAACGGCTGTAATTCTTACGGGGATTATTTTTTCCTTTTATAAGCGCAAGGAAAAGCCGACCGTAACCCCTTTTTTAAGCCAAGGAAAAAAGGTGGATAATCTTCTTTACGAAAGCGTGTTCTCTTCGGTTTTATCTTTGCTAACCGTGTGTGGTTTAATAACTATTTTCTACCTTTTAACCGAAATTCTTTTTAGCCTTGGAATTCTTAAACCCTTTACCTATCTATTCGGCGAAAGCCTTACGCTTGGAGCGTTCGAGTGCACTAAAGGCTTGAAAGCGCTTGCTAAAAAGGGGGTAAATTTCTTTTCTTTACCGATAGCAACGGCAATATGTTCGTTTGGGGGGCTTTCTGTTATAATGCAATCTTTGGCGTTTATAAAAAAGGCAAAAATAAAAACCGCGCCCTTTATCATTTCCAAGATAATTTGCGCGGTGATAGGTTTTGGGTTGGGTTGCGTTTTTTCGCCCCTTATAAACTAAACTTTTTCTTTATATACGGATAGATTGCTTTGGGCAAATACTTAGAACAATCCGTTTTAAGGGATATGATATTTCTAACTGCCGAAGAAGAAACGTACTCTAACTCTACGGGCGTGGGAATATACATCGTTAAAAGTTCGGGGTACATATCAAGGTTAAATCTCGACATAGTGGTTTCGTATTTATAATCGTCTTGGTTTCGTATTCCCCTAACGTTTACCGTTATATTATTTTCTTTCATAAACTCAACGAGCATGCCGTTAAATTGCTTAACTTCAACGCGTGGCTCGTTAGAAAACGTTTGCTTTATTAAATCTAGCCTTTCGTCTAGCGAAAAGAGTGGGTTTTTCGCCTTGTTATCACCAACGGCAACCACCACCTTATCAAAGACGGTAAGGCATTTTGTTATAACGTATTCGTGCCCCGGAGTAATCGGGTCGAAAGTGCCTGCAAACACACAGGTTTTCATTTTCTATTCCCCCTTCTTAAAAAGAGTAAGGCGAACTCTACCGTATTTTCTTTCATCAACCACAGTAAGCCCTTCCACCTTGCCGACGAACGGCTTTTCATCTTCAAACACGACCACACCGCCGTCTGCCAAAGCCTTTTTAACTACCCCTAGCGCCTTTACGCCCAAATCGCTTGCGTAAGGTGGGTCGATATAGATTATATCGAATTTTTCGGGCGGGTTTTCAAGCAAAAGCAACGCGTCTGACCGTTCCACCTTGAACCCGTTTTCAATTTTAAGGTTTTGCAAGTTTTTCTTGGCTAAATCTACGCTTTCTTTCGCCTTGTCGTTAAACAACACGAATTTTGCGCCACGGGATAAGGCTTCTATACCCATAGCCCCCGTACCGCAGAAAAGGTCTAGAAATTTACAGCCGTAAACCTTGTCCCTTAAAATATTAAAAAGCGCTTCCCTAACCTTGTCGGGAGTAGGACGAACGTCGTTACCCGAAAAAGTTAAAAGAGTTCTGCTACGATAAGTTCCACCGACTATTCTCAAAATTATTCTCCGTAAATCTGGCGGTGTTTTTCTTTAATTCTTTCTTGTTGTAACTCGATTTTTCTACCGCCCAAATAGTAGGGGATACCAGTAAGGCAAGCGAAAACGGGTATTGCAAGCAAGATAAGATAGTAAGTTCCCGCGGTTACCGCAACGGCGGTATTGCAACGGAAAATCATAAAGAACACCATATAAATATAGCCTGCAAGCACGCCCGCGCCTATATTAGCGGGGTTTCCGATAATTAAAATCGTGTGAACGATAAGAATTACGATTGCGGGAATACAAGTTACTAGTCCTACCATAAACCCTTTCCACGCCTTGAATTCTTTAACCGTTTGCAAGGGGCGATTTTCACCCGTTCTAACGATTATCATACGCTCTAAATCGTTGGCGTTTCTAACCTTCATTGCTTCTTGCCCTTCTTTATAGGAAATAGCCCCTACTACCAAAGCGTAAAGCCCGAACGCAAGTATGCTTAAAAGCAATCTTAGCCAAACGAGATGTTGCCCTTCTATAGCGCCGATAGAAAGCGAAGTCATTGCCATAAGCACGAGATAAATCACGGGGATTACGGCTTGTTTTAAAAAGTGTTTTACGTATTTCATCTTTTCACCTTAAGTGATATAAATTCTCTCCGCGCGGAGAGTTGCTTTAACTAGTATTTCGTAAGGTATAGTTTGATATTCGTTTGCCAACTCGCTTGCGTTATCCATTACGGGATACCACTTTTTAGCGCCGTTAAATTCAACGGCGGAAATATCCATACACCTATTTGCAACCTGATTTTTCCCTTTTATTCTTGGCAACCCGTCGGCATAACCGTACCTTATGAGTTTAACCTTTCTATCTTGAGAAATCGTGGTTTCGCCGTATAAAAGATTTTGCCCTTTTAACGCCGTTCTAGAGCAAACGACGGGGGCGTAAACTTTCATAATCGGTTTAACTTTAACAAGGTCGGAAGGGAAAGGCTTATAACCGTAAAGCAATATGCCCACCCTAACCATATCCGCTTGAACGCCTTGCAAGAAACCACCGCTAGCCGATATATGACAGATTGCCTTTTTATTATACCCCTTAACGAGATTATTTGCAAGCAAAAATTTATTTACTGCGCTTTTTAACAGTTTTTTATTTTCCGGCGCGCCCAAATGCGAATAACAACCGTCTAAAATTAGCCACTCGCTTTGGGCTATACGCTTTGCAATTTTATCAAGTTGCTCTAACTCGTCAACACCTAGTCTATTCATGCCCGTATTAAATTTTAGGTGAATTTTGGTTTTAACCTTTTGCCGTTTGCTTTCTTTTTCTATTAAAAGAGCAAGGTCTAACGAACACACGGTTAAGGTAAGCCCAAAGTTTATAGCCCTTTCTATATCCGATAAAAAAGGTGGCGTAAAAACGAGTATATCCTTGTCAATCCCCGTTCGGCGTAGCCTTACCCCTTCTTCAACGATTGCTACGGCGTAACAGTCGGCAATGGTATAAAGGGCGTTGGCTACGGTGGCGTCACCGTGCCCGTAAGCATCGGCTTTCACTACGGCGCAAAACTTTACGCCTTTGTTTAGGCGGGCTTTTATTGCTAACGCGTTGGCTTTTAATTGGTTTAAATCTATATACGCTTTGTTTAACATGGTTCAATATATGAAAAGCCGACAAAAAATTTGCTTTATAAACCCGTTTGTGTTAAAATAAAAGCATAGATTTTTAGGAGATTGAAATGAAAGACTTTTACGGCAAGAATACTTTAAGCCTTAAAGACAAAAAACTTTTTCTTTTTGATATGGACGGCACTATATATCGTGAAAACGACCTTTTCGACGGGGCGCTTGAACTTTTCGATAAAATTAAAAAGGACGGGGGCAGATTTGCGTTTATCACCAACAACCCCACCCGTTCGGTTAAAGACTATATATTAAAACTTAACCGTTTGGGCGTTTACGGAATAGATAAGGATAACTTTTTCACTTCGGCGCAGGCAAGCCTTATGATTTTTAAGGAAAAATTCGGGGATAAACTAATTTACGCCCAAGGCACTCGCTCGTTTATTACCGAACTTAAAGAAGGCGGGCTTAACGTTACCGAAGAATATACCGACAAGGCGCACGCCGTTCTAGTTTCCTTTGACACCGAGCTTACGGCGGATAAACTTCGCAACACCTGTAAAATTTTGACCTTGCACGACTTACCCTATTACGCCACTAATCCCGACTGGGTTTGCCCCGTGGATTTCGGCTCTATACCCGACTGTGGCTCTATGTGCGTGGGAATTGAATACGCTACGGGTAAAAAACCCTTTTTTATCGGCAAGCCCGAGCCGACTATGATTTTTGAACTTATGAAAAAGTTCAACTGCCAAAAAGAACAAACCCTAGTTATCGGCGACAGACTTTACACGGATATAGCGTCCGGCGTAAACGCAGGGGTTGATACGGTGTGCGTGCTATCCGGCGAAGCCACCGAAGAAGACGTTAGAACTTCTACGATAAAACCAACCTTTACGTTAAATAGCATAAAAGACATTTTAGCCCAACTTTGCGAATAAAATAAAAGTCCACAAAAAGTGGACTTTTTTGTTTATACTGTTTGCAAGTTTCCGCCAAGCCTACGAAATTCGTTTAAAAAAGTATTTTGCTCTATCATGCTCGCTTCAACGGAAAGTATGGTAACGGGGCTTTCAAAAACGGTGGTTAGCATAACTAGCGTTTTAGCAACCCGACTGTCGCCGAAAGTATCTAGCATAATTCCACCCGTTAAACTGCCACCCTTTACGATAAGCGTTTCCCCGTTGGCTTGAATTTTCGCGCCCATACGCTCTAAAGTTTCCTTGAACGAGCCAAAGAGTTCAACGTCCTTTTCTTTTAGTTTAAAGTTTGTAAAGGTGGTCGTTCTATCAAAAGCGCAAGCCAAGCCGACAACCAAAAACACCAAACCCGTTTTTGCCTTTAATTCTATCTCGGTCTTACCTTCTTTAAAGGCTTGCAAATAATCTAGGATAATTTTATCCGTCTGCAAAGATTTGGGGTTAAGGTTTTTAACTTCTACGTTAGAGCCGAGAAGATTAAGGGCTAGAAAGTAGCCTGCAGTAGAGTAATCCCCTTCGATAACTATTTCCTTTTCGGGCGGGGTGTATTCAGCCCCACCTTTAATTTTATAACCGTTGCCAACCTTTTCCACGGCAACGCCAAATTCTTTCATAGCGAGAGCAGTCTGCTCTAAAAGCATAGAAAGTTTCTTTTTGGGTTTATCTATAAAGTTAAGCGTGCTATCTCCGTCGAGCAAAGGTAGCGCCATCATAAGCGCGCTTGCTATCTGTGAGTTAGCGTCGCCATCTAAAAGATAGTCGCCGGTCTTTAACCTACCGCAAGCAACTAGCGGTAAGGTCTTACCGTCAAACCGAACGCCTTTTAGGATTTCCAACCCCTTGGTAACGTCTTTTCTAGAAAGCCTATCCGCCCCCTTAATTTCGCACCTATCCGTCTTTGCTAAAAGCACGGGGAGCATAAATCTAAACGCAACCAAACTGTTTTTAACGTCCATTCTAACGTAATTTTGATACGCCACGTCGGACGCGGGGTCGACCACGTAAACGTTTCTATCCCTATAAAAACCCACGCCTAAATCGCCAAAGGCATCTTTAAGCGTGTAAACGTCTTCGGTTTCGTTCTTCAAGTATATTTTCGTTCTGCCATTTGCGACCGCCGCCAAAGTGAAATAGCGTAGCGCCGTTTCTACGTAGGAAGACGCTTCGGTCGAGCCGTTGATTTTTACGGGAAAGAATCTCGCGTTCACTAAAACTTCTCCTTTATTTTCTCCTTAGTCATTTTCTTTACGATAAGTTTGCCCGGAGCTTTGGGTAGCACGAGCGTGATTTTCTTTTTATCCGTTTTAATAAAGGTTTGCCAAAGTTTGCTAGTGACAATACCTATATCCCACTTAATTTCGTATTTAGCAAAGAGCGATATCATACGCTCGTCCATATCCTTAGTTAATCCTAACGCCATAGCCGTTTCCGCTGAAATAACCATGCCGTAAGCAACCAACTTGCCGTACGGAATTTTTAACCCCACGATTTTTTCTGCTATCGCCGAAAAGTCAAGCGCGTAACGCCCTACCCCGTCAAGTTTACGCACGCCGAGCAAGTTTTTCCTTTTAAGCGCTATCTTAACGTTAAGCGCGCGGAAAATAAGGTCGTCTATATTCAACGGGTTTTCGGGGTCTTCCTTTTCCATAAGTTCAATCATTTCCCCGTCGCCTATCATACCAAGCCTAATAATTTCGGCTATACCGTTTTGAAAATGCACGGCAGGTAAAGTCTTTAAGTAGTCGCTATCGCTAAACACGGCGATAGGGTAATTTCTGACCGATAAAAGATCGGGCTTGCCTATAAAATCCACGCCCGCTTTCCCTTCCATACAAAGGTCGAGCATTCCCGAAAGGGTGGTGGGAATATACATATAAGGTATTCCACCCTTAAAAATCTTGCACGCAAACCCTACTAACGACGCCACCGAGCGCCCACCGAACGCGATAACGCAGTCGGTTTTTTTAAGGTCTAGTTCGGTCATTAAAATTAAAAGTTTATCTAAAACGTGCTTGTTTTTGCCGTTTTCACCCGTGGGAAAAATAAAGGTGTAGGCTTCGGCTTCTGCCGACTTAACTATATTTTTTAATCCGTTACCGTAAAGGCGGAAAACCGTTTCATCTGAAACGATAAGCGCTTTTTTCGCCCCGTCTAGCGCGTAGCCTGCGTATTTTCTTGCGCCCGACGAAATAATAACGCCGTACGGTCTTTCACAATTTATCTTTAGGTTATTCATATTTTTCTCCGTTTAAATAAGAATAATATAAAAACGGCGTTTTGTCAATACCAAACTAAAAATTTTTTTAGCCGAAAACGCTTGATTTTTTATAAAGAAAACGACCGTTATAAAAACGGTCGTTTCATATCTATTAACCTACGAACTTGGAAAGGTTATCTACAACCAAACCGTCGTATTTATTTAAGAATTCTAAAAGTTTTTTAGCAATTATTAGGTTTCCGCCCTTAACGTCGCTTTCAATATTTAAGGGCATAATCGGGTCGTGCAAACTCATACGAAGCAAGAACCACCCGTCCCCTTCGCCTGCGCCGAAAGAAATTCTAATACCTTCGTAGTTAGACGGAGCAACCTTCCAACCGTTGGCAACGGCGTGTTGTTCAAGATCAGCAATAACACCCTTGCCATATTCCTTAAAGTCAACGTCTGCCTTAAAGCCCATACGAATTTCTGCCGATTCTTCGGGAAGTTTAAGGTCTGCGATAAGGTCGCGAAGTTTTTTGTTTTCCCCTTTTAACTTTGCCATCTTAACCAAAAGTCTAGTTACGAGATAAGCGCCGTCGTCAAGGAAATAGTTTTCTTGTAACGCTGCGTGCCCACTAGTTTCAATAGCAAGCGGGCAATACTTGCCTTCTTTATTTAAACGGACTGCTTCGTTGATAACGTTTTTATACCCACGTTTGAAACGGTGATGAACGCCACCCTTTTTAGCGATAAATTCCGCCAAGCCGTCACTCGTGATGCTGTCGGTAACGATATACGCGCCACCCTTTTCTTCTAGCAAAATAGCAGATATAAGGGCGATAAGTTTGTTTCTGTTAATTTCTTCGCCAAGGTCGTCAACCGCGCCCGCTCTATCAACGTCGGTATCGAAAATAATACCGAAGTCTGCGTTTACCGCCTTAACCTTGTCGCAAATAAATTTCATAGCCACGGGATTTTCGGGGTTAGGTATATGGTTGGGGAATCTTCCGTCAGGGTCAAGGAACTGACTGCCTTCGGTATCTGCGCCAAGGGGTTTTAACACGTCGTCAACGTAGAAACCACCAGCGCCGTTACCAGCGTCAACAACCACCTTAAAGCCTTCAAGCGGTTTTTCTGCCCCCGTTTGCTTTCTAACGAAATCCACCAAAACTTGACTGTAAGTGGACATAAAATCAACTTCGGTAACAGAGCCTTCGCCCGTGGGGAATTGATTTTCAAACGCATAGTTTAAGATTTCGGTTATATCCGACCCTTCAAGCCCACCGTTCTTTGCAAAGAACTTTAAGCCGTTCTTGTTGAACGGGTGATGGCTAGCCGTAAGTTGAATAGCCCCGTCGCAATCAATAAGTTGTGTGGTCATAAACATTGCAGGGGTAGAAGAAAGCCCCGTAAAGATTACTTCTGCACCGCAAGATTTAAGAGCGTTCTTTACGCACTTTGAAAGTCTAGGCGCGCTAATTCTTGAATCGTGCCCCAAAGATATTTTGAGTTTTTTATCGGGATTTCTCTTTGAAAGCCAAAGATAAAAACCCTTTGCCATACGGTCAACTCTTTCGTCGGTAAGTTCTATCGGTTGCCCTTCAACCCCTTCCGCCGCCGTACCGCGAATATCGCTACCACTTTTAAATTTCAAAAGTTCGTTTTCCATATTATTCTCCTTGTATTGCGAAAACATATTTTATTAAAGTTTAACATATTAAACGCTCGTTCGTCAAGCACTCTTTTGACAATTAAAAACCGAACGAAAATTTTTCGCTCGGTTTTAATAATTATTTTATTGCTTTAAGTAAATATTCTAAAGACTTTTCTACCATAACCTTGCCTAGTTCGGGATTGGCATCTCTCGCGCTTTCGGTAAACCAGTGCTTTACGTCGTCTATTCTATCAAGTTTTATACATTCTGGGTAAAGCGCCATAAGTATAGAACTTTCAAACTTGCCCGCGTGGTCGTAACCCGTAGCGTTCTGAACTGCCGTACTCATAGTCGGTATTACCTTTATCCAACCGAACGGGTTGTTATCCCCTTCTAGTTGTTCGTAGTAGTTGGCGTAAGATTCGCTGCCCCACCAACCTTCACCCAAGGTTTCTTCTAAATATTCCATAGTAGCGCGCTTTGCAGCCGTACGATAGCAGAGCGTCATAGGCATTTCCGATTCTTGCTCGAACTGATGGTGTATTACCACGTAAATATTCCTATAACCCGAATACAAGAAACTTTTGAAAACGTAATAAACGTAATCTTCAAACGCGCGTTCGGGAACGTGCACCGTGCCACTTTTTCTGCCACCGACTGCGTAACTTGACGGGCTATACGAAATGGTGGGCACAATCATAATCTCTTTCTGTTCAGCCACCTTTTTAACCAAGCCTTCTGCAACTAGCGTATCGCAACCGTAAGAGCAATGCGGGCCGTGATATTCCACCGTACCCCCTACGATAACTAGCGGAATATTGTTTTCTTGAACGTGTTTTACTTCTCTTGGGAAACTTTTATCTAAAATCATATTACCCCCTTAAAACGCCATAGTAGTATAGTAAGCAAGGTTGGTTTGACGATTATCTAGCCTACCGTACTGCACCACTATCGGTTGACTGCTTTCTAGTTTCATAGCGTATTGCGTTTCTAGCGGAACTTTGAAACCGCACATATGCTCTACGTTATTCATTCTAAAACACTTAACCTTTTGGGGCTCTACCAGCCAAGTGATACCCGTAACGGCATCTTTATCGGCAAAATAAAGTTTAACCTTTATTTCCGCCGTCTTATCCGAATCGTTTACGATAACCACGCTTTCGTGACCTTTTAGAACTCCTTCGCCTTCGGGTGGAAGTTCACAGTCGGGAATTATCCAGTCCTTTTTTCCAACAACCATAGTCTATCTCCTAAAATCCGAGTTCGATTATGCCTTTCTTTAGGTAATCGGTGTAAGATTCTACCCCGTTTTCCTTGATTGCTATACCTTTTTCCCAACGGCAACCAAAGGTTGAGCCAGAAATAAAGGTATCTACTTGGAAGGTCATATTTTCCTTTAAGATATAGTCGGAAGAAGTTTCCATCCAAGGCGCTTCTACTTCTATCATACCCGTTCCGTGACAAGGTCCGTAAACGTAGTTCTTTTCGTAGCCTGCTTGCTTGAACATTTCAAGGAATTTCTTGGGCACGATATCTGCTTTCATACCTGCTTTAAGGTTAGCAGTCGTCCAGTCGTGCATTTTAAGGCAGAATTCTACTAGTTCTTTCTTTTCGCCTTCGGCTTTGCCCATAAATACGGGAAGACCGATTGCAGGCGAATAACCGTCGATTTTTGCAGAAAGGTTAAGTTGAACTATGTCGTTCTTGCCGATTTGCTTATAGGTTGAACGGCTTATTGCGTGGCGGGTGGAAGATTCGCTAAAAACGTACATAGGAAGACCTTCGTATTCCGCGCCGTTTTCGTAAATTACTCTTTGCGCAATACCAACCATTTGTAATTCGGTAACGCCCGGCTTTAACGCCTTAATAACTTCGTCGGTTGCAAGTTCAACTATTCTGAAACCTTCTTTAATACAAGCGAGTTCGTTTTGGCTCTTGATAGAACGAAGAGCAACCATAATATCCGAACAAACGCTAATTTCCGCCTTGGGGAAAGTTGTTTTAAGCCCGTCCATAATAGGAAGGGTACATTCTACGTAACTGCCAAGCCCGATCTTAATATTTTCGCCCGTAACGCCGATATAATTAAAAGCGTCCTTAAATGTATCGGGCACGAGTTCGGGGTATGCAGGGTCGGCAGATTCACGGAACTCTTTAAGCACCATAACTTTATCTATTTTACCAAAGTCTTTTGCAAAGATTGCTGATTCAGGCCCTACCAAAAGCACGGCTTTGCCGTTAGCGCCGATTAAAACGCCCGCGCGTTCAAACAACGGCCAAAAACCCGAAAAATATCTTGCGTTTGCATAGTCGCTTTCGGTGGATACTACGAGCATAGCGTCTAAACCCTTTTCTGCTACCAACTTGCCTGCTTTTGCTATTCTTTCTTGATATTCCCAGTCGGGAATGCAAATTCTAGTCATTTTTATTCTCCTTAATAAACGCCTTTTCGGCTTTTTCTATAATTCTACCCCTTTTAAAATGTTTTGTCATTATCTAATCTGCAAAAATTATTATAATATCGTAAATTTTTTTACAATTACCGATTTTTCTTGACCGTTTAAGAATTTTGTTGTACAATACGGGTATGAATTTCAAGTTGAAAAGTTTAGAAAAAGTAATAAGCGTGCCGAGAATTGCAAACGTGCATTTTTTTGAATTCCCTTTCGATTATCACACGGTGGACGACAAACACCCCTTTTGCGAACTGATTTTCCTTGCGGGTGGTAGCCTTGCCGTTAAATCGGATGAATTTACGGGCGAACTTAAAAAAAACGAGTTTATCATACACCCCTCAAACAGCGTTCACTCTTTGTCTTGCCCTAAAAAAGCCTTGAGCACGGTGGTTATTATCGGGTTTGAATGCTCTTCTAGCAAACTTTCGCTCTTTACCAAAAAACCTTTGCTTTTAGACGACGCCGAGATAAAGCAACTTTCGGAAATAGTTAAGGAAGGCAGAAACCTTTTCGCCCCGCCATACGACCAGCCTATTTACGATATGAAAATTAAAAAGGATAGGGCGTTTGGGTGCGAGCAAATGCTAGGCTCGCTTTTAGAAGTTTTTCTTATCGGACTAGTTAGAAAATATGAGTTCAAAGAAACGGTTGCCGAAAAACACGACTTCGGGTTTGAAATAGACGAGATTATAAAGTACGTGAACGCCAACTTTTTAGAAAAAATTAAGATAGACGAACTTGCCTTTTTGTTTCAAACCAACCGTTCCACCTTGTGTAAAGAATTTAAGTCGGCTACGGGCAAAACGGTGGTAAATTATATAATATATAAAAAAATCCATCTTGCAATAACTTTGCTTTTATCAACCGACTTAACCCTTACCCAAATAGCCGACCGAACGGGTTTTGATTCCCCACCATATTTTCACTCTTTTTTCAAAAAATACGCAGGCATCACCCCGTTAGAATTTAGAAAAAATAAATAGGCGCTAATCTATATTTATATAATGAAAAAAGACAGGTTATTACCTGTCTTTTATTTGGTGCCGCTGGCCGGAGTCGCTTCTCTCGAGCCTCCCGCAAAACAGTCCACTGGACTGTTTTTTCGCCTTATGGCGAACACGCAAACTTAAGTTTGCTCGCTCCTCATTCGACTCCGTACGTTATTTAACCACAAAGAAAAGAGAGTACGCAAGGTACTCTCTTTTCT